>NZ_JBIAMB010000016.1:0-239599 GCF_042873895.1 Streptomyces sp. NPDC004435
GGGGGGGCCCCCGGGGGGGGGGTTTGGGGGGGGGGGGGGGTTGGGCCTGGCGGCCCAACGTGGGGAACTGTCAGCTCCGGCCTGGCGGCCGGAGGTTGGTGGGGTGTCATGCCTGGCGGCATGAGGGGGTTGAGTGTTGCCCTTCCCTGGCGGGAAGGGGTGGGTTGTGGGGGCGCCTGCCGGCGCCTTGATGTCATGTGGGTTTTTTGGGCAGTGATTTGATTGGCTGCCACCTCCTCCCCTGGCGGGGAGTGGTGGGTTGCGTGGGTGGTGTGGTGGGCCTGGTTGTTTCAAACGTGGTGGTGTCTGGCTTCCGTCTAATGGATGGTGTTGGGGCCGGCTCTGTGCGTGGCGGGGTGTGGTGGGCTCACGCTTGATGAGGCCGGGTTGCTTTGCTGCTCGGGAGAGTCCCTGTCGCTTCTCTTCTTCTCGTCCTGGCGGACTCGTGTGTGCTGCCGGACATCTTGAGTCTTGTACCTGCTCGCCGGTTGGTGGGTGTGCTCTCTTTGGTCTGGAGGATTGCTGTGAGCGTTGCGCTGTCCGAATCGGCCCTTCCTGCTGTCCGTCTTGCGGATCTTTCTGCTGCTCGTCGGGCCGCTTACGAGGATGGCCTGCCTCTCTTGCCTCGTCTGGGAGATCTGGGCGTCCATCTGGCACGTGAAGCGGCCCTGGGTGACGGCTCGGTGAGCCGGGTGCTGCACATCGGGGACAGCCAGTGGGTGATTTCGCTTCCGTCGGGGCTGGCCACGGCTGAGCGTGAGCGGATCGTGTCCGCTCTCTTCGCCCGGGAGCTTGGTGTCCCCGCGGAGCGGCCCCTCGTCGTGCTGCGGCGAGATCGGCACTCCAAGGAGCCCTTCCTCACCTGGTGCCCGCAAGGGTGCGTGAGCGACCACACCAGCGCCATGCGGGAGGGGACCATGCTCGAGGACATCTCCCACGACATCGGTGCAGGTGCGGCCCTTGAGCTTCCCGTCTGGGATGCCAAGGAGGGAACCGCCGACTCGCGGGTGCTGTCGGGCTCAATCCGCGTTGAACCGCATTCCAGTCAGGCCTCACGCCGAGTGCCCTACGTGAGTCTGGAGGTGTTCATGGACGAGTGGATGGAGTGCCTCGGCCCCGGCGAGCTCGCGGACGTGATTCAGACCTTGCGGGCGCACCTGGACGTGCTGGACGGTCTGTGCGGGCGGCTTGCCGAGGCCCGGCGCGTGTACAAGGGAGCGGGGGCGTGAGCAGTGAGGTAGGGATGGCTGTGTGGGGCTGGAGGGTGCCTGCGTGGTTGATCACGTGAAGTTCCCGGGAGCTGCCCATAGTGCGTTCGGGTTCGCGGTGACGCTCGATGAGCGCGGTGGGGTGCAGGCGGGTGCCGAGCTGGTGGAGCTGGATCCTGAGGAGAAGTACCCGCGGGCGTGGGAGGTCTGGGCGGACATCGCCGGCTCGTGCCTGGAACTGACGAACCCCGGTGAGATCGCTGGGCTTCAGGAACAGGTGCACGCGTTCCTCCAGGGGCTGGCGCCCCTGGCTGCGCGGCTGGCAGACATGCAGGCCGGCTCGGACCCGATGCGGGATGCGAACTGGGGGGCTGGATTCTTCGGTCAGGAGCACTGTGCCCGGGCACCGGCTGATGGCGCCGGAGTCGTGACGGCGCAGCTGTTTTGGGGGGACAGCCCGTCGTGCGGGCCTGTCGTCTCGTTCTTCTGCCCGGGATTCTCGGCGGATCTGGACGCTGATCAGACTCGGGCGTTCGCCAGGCGGCTGCGCCCGATGGCAGATGACGCCGATGTCCTGGCAGCGCGCCTGGACGGCCTGGAGGACAGGACGGCTGTCACGGCTGCGGTCGGGGCGCCAGCGCCGCCGGGGGGGGCTGACCCCGGGGCTCGTGCCGACGGATTGCAGCGGGGTGGTGATCCGGCCAAGTTCCAGCCGGTGACAGCCGAACCTGGTCGGACACCGGCGGACGTGGTCGGACACTCACGGACAAGGACGGACGTCCGCGTACGTGGGAGGGGTGTGGCCGAACCATACGGGGCCTGGGAGCGGTCGTTGTTTCATCCAGGCCGGGGTGCGCCACACTCCCCCGTATGCCGAGCTTTCAGACAAGGAAGGCGATCGGTGACGCTCACGAACAACGCGTCGCCCAGGAACTCAACCGGAGCGGATGGCACGTCAGCCCCTGGGGGCAAGGAGTCATGGGCGAGCCCGTACGGCTCGCCCTGCACCACACCAGCAGCTCGCTGCGCTGGATGCCCGACCTCATCGCCGCACAGGGACGGCAGGTCGTGCTGATCGACTGCAAGAGCCGGATGACCAGCCGGGCCAGCCGGTGGCACGTGATCGAACGGGCTGCCGTCACCGCCCACCTTCAGCTCGTCGCCTGGACCCAGCTCCCCCTGTACTACGTCTTCGACAACCTCGACCTCCTCACCCCCTACGACACCCTCAGCTACGGGCAGGAAGGCCCAAGGACCACTGCCGGCTCCGGCACGCCCTACCTCCTCGTCCCCGCCGGCCAGTCCATGCCGTTCGCGAACGTCTTCGGCCGGCCCGGCAGACTTCTGGCTGCCTGATACGGCGCAGCGGCCGCGGCACCTCGCGGTGTCTGCTGCCTGTGCGGTTGCCCTGCTTCTCTGCAGTGGCGTCCTGGTCGTGCGGCGCCATCTCTGTATCGGCTGGTCTGTCGATGCATGGGGTACGGGGGCTGACGGCCCGAGCCTGAGACCGGATCACTCTTGGCTGGCGGGCGTCGGCTGCTGGACCTGTACCGGGACTCCGTCTGGAAGCGGGGATCCTCCGGGAAGGGGACTTCGCCGGGCCGTGTGACCTGGTCCGCGGATCGCCTTTTCGATCTTGACCAGCTTGTCTTCGAGGTGCTTGGTGGGCCGGGCCTCGATGAGGATCCACTTCACTGCATCCAGGTCGACGATGTACTGCGCCGTCTCGACTTTGCCTTCCGGGCCGTTCGCGTCGACCGTGAAGGTGTAGACGCGGGGCAGGAGGTCGTTCTGGAATCGATCGTTGTTGTCGAAGAGGAAGGTGAGCCGGCGATGCGGCGGCAGGATGGGGATGCGCCGGCCGAGAACCTCCTGCATGACCTGGGTCAGGTCTGGTTCTCCCTGTCTGGGGGCCCATCCGGACTCCAGGGGCGGGTCGCAGGAGATGCGGACATCACGCGCGACAGTGGGGCCGGTGTTCTCGATGACGAGCAGCAGGGCCCCGTGCAGGGGATCCGGCTGGATGTCCACGATGACGTACGGTTCGTTCTGTTCCCGGTGAATGCGTTCAGAGAGCTTCAGTTGCCTCTTGGCGGTGCCACGGGCGATAGACGCCTGCCATACGGCGATGAGGGCGGCGACGACGGCGACGATGACTGTCCAGCCGTCGGTGCTGAGGGCTCTGAGGTGGTCCATGCGTTGACGCTACCGACAGCGTCTGACAGCGGGGTCCGTACGTCCCGCGCGTTCGGCGCCCTGCTGTCGCGTGGTCCGGCCCGCGACTTTGCACGGCCTGGACCAGTCCGCAGGTAGGCGGAGCCGTCGACAGTGACCGCTTGATGGGCGCTTACCTCATAGCGGCGCTGGCACACGTCTGGTCAAGGGATGCTTCCATGGCCTCTCTCAGTGTCTTCAACAGCATCCGTTGGCTTTATTTCAATGGATATTTTTCCTCTCTGGTTTCGATATCAAGACGCAGGGGCGCGCCAAGTCCTTCGATTAGGCGGGTTTGTCGATCGTGGGACGCATCTCGCGTGGTGGAAGTACCGGCGCAGGTGGCAGTCCGTCTCCTACGGGTCTGCTGAGACGAGAGACGGACACAGGAGGCCACTCAGCGGTTGTTGTCGTTCCAGATGTAGACGCCGGTGGTGCCTCCGCCGTACCAGCTCTCCGGGCTGATCTCCGCTGTGAGATAGGGGTGGTCGCTGATGGCCTGGTCGATCTCGGCAGGGTCGACGGAGCGGTAGGGCTGGGTGAAGACCAGAGCCGGCCGGCCGGTGTTCCGCGAAAGCCACATCGTCGTGTGGTCGTAGAAGTCCGGTTTGCTGTGACAGTCCCGTTTGGCGCAGCGGCCTTTGTCCAGCCAGTGAAGTCCGGAGGAGCAGCGTGTGTCACCGCTGCGGAGCTTGTGCTGGTCAGCCCAGTCCAGTAGGTCAGCGCGCATCTGCACGTAGATGTTCGGCCCGTAGGGCCAGTGCACCCCGTCGGTGTCGCGCCTGAGGATGTCCCGTGCCCGATTGTCCAGGTCGGTGATCAGGTTCCTGTGACTGGGGCTCTGGCAGCGTAGGCAACGCCATTGTGCGTCTCCGATACCGGCGCCGAAGAACAGCCCGCCATGCCGGGGCTGACCGCATTCCACGCAGTCGTACATGTATGAGCTCCTTCATTCTGGTCGGTCCTGGCGTTCCGGGGCGGTGCTGGCTGCCTGCGCCCCTTGACGGTGCTTCGCAGGTGCTTCTCCGCATGTCATCGTCGCTGCGATGCCTCAGCAGGAGGCAGTTTCGAGTGGGAAAGATGTGCGGTAGGTACCGGCGCGATGTCCTGGTGCGGATTGAGGGGTGGATCGCGTTCACCGTCTCTTGGACGGCGACAGCGCCGGGGAGCGTGGAAGACGTCCTGATGGAGGTCCGCGAGGAGTCCGAGAGGAGTCCGATGAGCGGGGTGTGCTCGCGCTCCCCCAGGCCGACGCCATCCTCCTGCGGCTGACCATGGACGACCTCGACGCAGTGCTCTCCGACTCCGTCATCCGCGTCTACGAGGAGTACTCCGAGGGCGGCGAGTGGACGCTCGCTCCACTGCTGCCGGCGCTGCTTATCGCGGAGGCCGGCGCCGACCGAGCAGCTCAACCGGCTCACGGACGCCGGTGATGACGCGGGACGACGCGGCACGGGCCAGCGGATCGGTCAGCTCGTCGATGAGCACCCAGGGGGCCAGGACGTGGGTGGCGAAGGTGAGCTCCACGCCGTCGGGACTGCGCTCGCGGGTGTCGGGCATGACCCCGGCATTGTTGACCAGGACGTGAAGGGATTCGTGGCGCTCACGGAACCCGCGGGCGAAGCCGCGCAGCGAAGCGAGGCTGCTCACATCGCACACCCCGGGGTGTACGCGTTCCGCGGCCGAAGGCACGCGTTGCCGGATCAGGCGAACGACGTCCTCGGCACGTTCATGATTGCGGGCCAGGGCATGGACCTGAGCACCGAGTCGTACGAATCCGACCGCCGCCGCCTGCCCGATGCCGGACGCGGCCCCCGTCACGACCACGACCTTGCCGTCCATCCGGCCACCGTCCGCCGGCCAGCCCGGCATCCGGCGCCGTACATACAGACCGGGCCTGCCGTAGCCGAGCACGATCGACCGGTCCAGAACGGTATCGACCACCGACTCCAGGTTCATACTCGGCGGCTGCCCACAACCGTCGCTGCCACTCAGACCTGCGCCCCTGGTGAGCCGAGAAGGGGGGCGGGGGGGACGCCGAGCAGGTGTGGAGGGTCCTCCGACCGGTGGTTCTGGTCCTAGGCGGGCACTCCCGCAATTCTCATCCCGCTCGCCTCACGCGGACTTGCGCCGCTTGGCCGTCGTCTTCTTCGCCGGGGCCTCCGGCGGACTGCGCCTCACCCTCACCTGGCCAAACCGTCTGCGCGGCCACGCCGCCCCCACCGCGGTCGGCGGAATCGTCCGCCACGCCCTTCCCACGCCGCCCCGGGCGCCGACTGCCCGTGCGCCCGGCAGACCTGCGGCGGCATCATCCCCACGCCCTGGTGCCCCGACCACGGCACCGCCGCCGCGCCCGCCAGGGAGTGGCACCCCGCCAGCGGCATCCGGTGCGCTCACGTCCGCCCCGGCCCCGGCCGGGGCGGACGCGTATGGACCCTGGACAGGGGTAGCCGCGCAGGGCAGACCTGCGGCACCCCTGACCCGGCTGCACGTCGCTTCCCCTCCTGCACGTGCAGCCGACCCCGCCTGCAGCTCGCCCGGAACCACACCGTGGGAGAGGCTGGGTGGATGAGCACGACGCCGATCACCGTTCACCGGCCCTCGCCGTCCGGAGGCCGGCGGGTGACCGCACACCACCACGGCCAGGACGAGATCCTGGGCGTCGCCTACTCGGATCACGACCTGCTGGTGTTCCTCGACCGCGCGGGCGTCCCCGACCCCGAGACGGCCCTCGACGACCCGGCATGGATCGAGTGGCGCGGAGGCCGCGCCCACCAGTGGGACGCCGCCTGACCACTGAGGCCGCCCCGGCCACCGCCCCCGGGCTTACTCGGGCGGGTGCCGCCCGGTGGGGCCGTCACTTCGCGCAGACCGCCTGGGCGTTGATCTGGTCCCGCGTCAGGGTTTTCCCCTTGTCCGTCAGGTATTCGTCCAGCCCCAGGGATCTCCCTTTCAGACGGGAGGGTGTGACCCAGTGGTCCTGGCCGTCCTGCTCCTGTCCCCCGGAGCGTTCGGTCACTGCTACGTAGTAGCCGTCCGGCAACGGGGACTTCACGGCCTCGTGCTCTCGGAAATCGGCGTCCGTGCCGATCACGAACACACCGCGCTTCGCTTCCTCCGTGGCAGGGTCCCGCCCGCTCCACAGAGTGGTGAAACCGTCGCCGTCCGCTCCGCTGCCCGTCGCCTCGACATAGACGCTGGCGCCGGCCACCTCATGCGCGGCACACAGCGGATACGCCACCACCACATTGCCCGTGGCGTCCAGACGGAAACCGAAGTCGACCTGACGGGGAGCCGGGCCCGCGAGCGTGCAGCCCGTCAGGACGAGTGCCGCCGTCACTGGGACGGCGGTGGCGGCGGTCACCCGGAGCGCTCGTGTCAGGGGGTGCCGCACGGGTAGTCCCCCTTGGCGAGATCGGCGTCGATCTCGTACTGGTTGGTGCACGGGTCCAGACCTTCGCCGAAGTAGCCCCAGATCATCGCGATGCCCTCCTTGTCCCACTGCTGGTGGTGGACCCGCTCGTGACTCGGGGAGGTGCGGGGACCGGGAAGGGCCCGCAGGACGGGGACTGACCAGTCGTGACCTGCGGGCCCAACGCCACAGTAGCGGCGGTACGGGGGCGTTCCGCCCCGTATGGAGAGCCCGTTGCTACGGGGCGGGGGTGTAGTGCACGACGGTCGTCTCGCACGCCTCCGCGTACACCGCCAGCGCGTCGGCCTCCGCCTGGTCGACGGACAGCCCCCAGCGCAGCTTCGTCGCGGTCCACTCCCCCACGTACCGACAGTGCGCGTCCGGGAGCGGCGGCATCCACTCGGCGGGGTCCCGGTCTGGCGGTGGGATCGCGCGCGGTGACCGCGACGGGCGGCATCGAGGTCGCCTGGCCGCTCGGGTGTGCCGCCCGCTGTTCGCCAGTCCGCGCCTGCGCCGACTGGCGGGGCGCACGATCCGGGGCGCGCGCTTGCCCATCGCGGGTGGGATGCGGAGCGCGTGCTCGCTGCCGGCTTCCCGACGCGGCCTCGTGCGGCTGTGGAGATCATTTGCGCCGGGGTGTGCGCTCCGGAGCACGCCTGGTCTGCACTCTCGCCTCCCGATTACACATTGTAGTGGTGAGGCTCCCGATGTGGATGTGATGCATGCCTGTGCGGGCGATTAACTCCTTACCTGCCCGCACGGGGCAGGTCCACTGATCACAAGGAGTGACCATGTCGCCGAAGAGGGTTTCACCCGAGGACACCAAGTCGCAGCCGGCCCCGGCCCCCGCCCCGGCCCAGGCGCCTCAGCCGACGAGCCTGAAGGCCGAGACGACGAAGGGCCAGTTGGGGGGCGGGCTGTCCGCGCAGGGCCGGGCCCGTCTGACGTGCAAGGGAAAGCCTGTGGCCTGGCAGGACATCGAGTGGTACGCCGGCAAGCACGGTGAGCTCCTCGGCACCTCGCAGACCGACGCGAGGGGAATCGCCGAAATGGAGGGCGGAAGCATCAGCGGCATCTTCACCTCCCTCATGGGCGAGATCGGCGGGTACTCGGTCAAGTACCTCGGCAACGACGAGTACCTGCCCTCCGAGGACCACGGACGGGTCGTCCCGCTGTTCGACATCGGCAGCTGACGCGCGGAGGCCGACCGTGAGGCGAGGGCACTCGCTGTCCCCCTCCCGGCGCACAGCAACCGCATCCCCGACGGCGTCCACCATGCCGGTGAGCCCGCCGATCTGACCCACCGGCGCGCTTTGCGCCGCCGTCGCTGCATCCTTAATCCCCGCCGGGACGCTCTGCACCGGGCCCGCCCAGGCATGGGGGCCGGCGCGTTCCGCGAGCCGGCCCCCGGGTCGGCACATCCAACTTCCGAAGGCGCGGCAACGCCATCGGCATGGCTGCCCACACGCCTGCGGCGGTGCCCACATGCGAGGCGCCCAGGAGTGTCTGCCCAGCCGCAGTTCCCGGCCGCGTGGATGGATCCCCTCCCCACCGCCGTCCCTGCATGAAGCGGCGGAACCATCTCCCAACGGAAGGAAACGCATGAACAAGCGCACATCCGTCGGCGCCCTGCTGGGCGCCACAGTCCTGGCCACCACCGCCGCCCTCACCCCTGCGGCAGCGGCCCCGAACCTCATCAAGAACGGCACCTTCTCCGATCCCAACGCCCCGGCCGGAGGCTACGTCGAGTACGAGGACGGCGAGAACATCGGCCCCTGGCAGGTCGGCGCCTCCACCCCGCGAGGCGGCGTGACGCTCTACAGCCGCGCCCTCACCCAGTACACCTACCAGGCGGTCGACATCGGACCGGGAACCCTCTCCCAGGACTTCGAGGCGGACGAGGGCTCCGTGGTCAGCGTCACCTGGAAGCACGCCCGCAACACCGACCCCGCATGCGCCAAGGACATGGGCGACCAGTCCTACAGCGCCCAGGTGATCCCCCCGCCCACCTCGGACCCCGTGGGCGACTCCTACACCCCCATCGGCCCCCGCTTCGCCTCGATCAACAGAAGCCTCCAGTTCATCGCCGGCGAAGACCACTTCACCCTGGAGTTCGCCGGCCGCGCACCCGGCGGATGCGGCCCCCTGATCACCGACGTCGTCGCCAAGGTCATCGGCCACGTCACCCCCTGACACCCCGATACCTCCTGCCGTCCCGCGGACTGAACAGCAGAGCGGACCACCGAGCGCCCGGCAGGAGCCCACGCCTTCGGCCGGACGGATCCGGGCACATCCGGACCCGTCCGGCCAGGCCCCCCTACTCCACAGCGGGAACCCTCATGGCCAGCAGGTGTGCCAGCCCGCTCGCCGCCCGCCCCTCCTGCGAGTCGTCCGCGAAATGCGACAGCGTCGCGATCAGCGTGCGCGCCTCTTCGACTGTCAGCAGCGCAACCCTCGGACCGGGGAGCAGCCCGTCATCGAACGCGAAGTCGTCCATGCCTCACCCAGCGGGCGTGTAGTGCACGACGGTCGTCTCGCACGCCTCCGCGTAGACCGCCAGCGCGTCGGCCTCCGCCTGGTCGACGGACAGCCCCCAGCGCAGCTTCGTGGCGGTCCACTCCCCCACGTACCGGCAGTGGACGTCGGGCAGCGGCGGCATCCACTCGGCCGGGTCACGGTCGGCCTTCGCCTGGTTGACGCGGTCGGTGACCGCGACGAGCGAGACCGAAGCGTCCTGGTCGTTCGCGTACGCCTCCCGGCGCTGCGCGGTCCAGGCGCTCGCACCGGAGTCCCACGCCTCGGCGAGCGGCACGACGTGGTCGATGTCGATATCGGCCGTGTCCGTCAGGGTGCGGCCGTCGTAGTAGCTGAACCACGCCCCTCCGGTGATCTTGCAGCGCGGGCCGACCTGCGGGGCCTCGACCGCCTCAGCGAGAAGTACCTCGTTACGGGTGTGGCAGCCGTCGGCGGGGTCGAGCCCCTTGTTCCAGTGCCTGAAGGAGTCGCGGTCGTAGCCGGTGCGTTCCTCGACCGCGACCGGGAGCCGGTCGACAGCGTCCGCGAGCGGCAGAACCGCCGCAGCCGCCGGCGCGGACTGAGCGGCCGAGGCCGGGGCGGCGACGGCGAGAGGAGCGAGGGCAAGGAGGAGCGCGGCACTGCGGCGCGCAAGGTTCATGATCACGAACCCAGAGCCTGCCCGACCGGGAGCCCTCAACGTGCGAGAACGCACCGGGCTGGTCCGTCATCCGGGTGGCGGATTCACCGCCGAAACGATCCGACAACACCGCAGGTTGACGCCCGTCAGGCGTCGTCGAACCCGATGCCGAAACCCTTGAACACCGGGGAGTGGCCGACTGGGAGAGTCGGTGCCCGTCGTTGTCGCAGTTCCCGGGCGAGAGAGCGGGGCAGACCCAGCAGTCCGGCCTTCGTGGTGCTGTAGGTGACGAGGCTCAGCCAGCCGGGGCAGACATTGACGCTGTCGATGTTCACGATCCGGGGCCCCAACGGCGTTCGGTCGGAACCATAACTGCCCCCACTCATGCAGTCTCCTGGGTACCGTGCTGCTGACGAACACCGTACGGACACCCCGGTGATCAGCCCGGTGGTCCGACGGTTTGGGAGGTGTCCTGATGCTGGAGGAAGCCGAGGAGATCGGCCGACGCGTCCGCAGGGCGAGGCTGCGCCTCGGGATGCCACAGGCGGATCTCGCGACGGCCCTGGGGAAGTCGCAGGGCTGGGTGTCGAAGATGGAGCGAGGCCTGATCGAGCTGGACCGGGTCGGACTGCTCAACCAAGTGGCTGCGGAGCTGCACGTCCACCCGAACGACCTGATCGGGCGCCCGTACAGCAGCTCCCCCGGCGACAACCAGTGGCAGGTGGCCGCCTCTTCGATCCTGCGGGAGCTGCGCCGCTACGACCTCTCCCCGGTCTTCGACGGGACGCCGAGGCCGGCCTCGCAGCTGTGGGGTGAGGTGACCCGCCTGCATCGGCTGCGCGACGCCGCCTCGAACGTGGCGATCCTGCGGGTCCTGCCGGACCTGTTCCGTGAGGCGCGGGCTCTGGCCGAGGTGTCGGAGGGGCACGAGCGGGAGGAGGCGTACGCGATCTACGCGGTGTGCTGCAAGTTCGCCCACACGGCCGCCCACTCCCTCGGCCACCCCGAACTGGTCGCGATGGCCTGCGAGCGGGCCGCGTGGTCGGCCCGCCTTTCCGGGGACCCGGTGCTGCCCGCGGTCGCGGACTGGATGCGGGTCTGGGACATGTGGGCCACGGCCGACTGGTCGGACGCGCTCACGCTCTCGGACAAGGCCCTCGGCTCGGTGCAGCAGGCGTACGAGGACGGTGAGCCGCTGGCTGTACGGGCCTGGGGAACGCTCCAGCTGCGGGCGGCGGTCTCGGCTGCCCGCGCCGGCCGGGCGTCTGAGGCGGAGGACCGGATCGGGTACGCGAAGGATGCCGCCGAGCGGATGGACGCGTACACCGGGGTGCCGGTGTACGACCGGCACTCGTTGACGTTCTCCGCGGGGAACGTGCAGATCCACGCGATCAGCGTGGCCCTGGAGATGGGCGAGCAGGGCAAGGCTCTGGAGATCAACCGCCGCACCAGCCCCGAGCTGGTGGGCGCTCTTCCCAACTCGCGTCAGGGGCACCATCACATGGACATCGCGCGGGCGTGGCTGTGGGATGGCAACCGGGACAAGGCCCTCGGCGAGTTGGAGACCGCCGAGCGGATCGCCCCCCAGCTGGTACGCAACCACCCCATCGCCCGCTCCACGCTCCGTAGCATCGTCTACGCCGAACGGGCAGCCACGCGGGAGAAGTTGCGGCGCATGTCCGACCGCTTTCACCTGGACGGATAGGGGCCGTATTCCTCCGGCTCATATTTGGGGTGGCGGCGGTTCCTAGCTTCGGGGCATGACCGGACGACGTTCTGCCCATCTCCCCTCGCAAGGAGCCGAGTTAGGAACAGCGGCTCCCTTCTTCCCTCAGCTCGGCGACCTCGCCGCCGACTCCGCCCGCGAGGGCCGGGTTGGCGTCGTGGTCAACCTTCCCGGTGA
The DNA here is from genome assembly GCF_042873895.1 of Streptomyces sp. NPDC004435. Lineage (NCBI taxonomy): Bacteria > Bacillati > Actinomycetota > Actinomycetes > Kitasatosporales > Streptomycetaceae > Streptomyces > Streptomyces sp. NPDC004435. The sequence goes on from NZ_JBIAMB010000016.1 coordinate 11,892, forward strand.
GGGCTCCGCCACCACCTTCCACTTGCGGCCGCCCGGCGGCGGGCCCGCCTGGTCCGCGCCGGCGGACGGCACGACACTGCGCCCGGTGCCGGCGCAGGCCACCCACGCCACGCTGCTGCCCGGCCGCGACGCGGTCTACGACCCGCGCGCCCGCCAAGGTTCGGTGCCCGTCGAGATCTACTTCGAGGACGGCTCGTCTCGCGAGGGAGCCCTCGTCCTCACCTCGGCCGAGCTGGAACGGCTGTACGCGCAGACCAGCCGCCTCCTCGCCGCACACGAGAACGCCCTCGGCGAAACCTCGTGAGCGGGGCCCGACACCGTACTCCTCGCTCCACGTCCTTCGTACGGGCGGACCACAGCGGCCGGATCGCCCTGGCGTTCCTCGCCTTCGCCAGCCTGGCCGGACCGATCTGGACGCTGCGTACCCACGCCGGTCAGCTCCTCGATGTCACGGTCCACCAAGCGGTCGTGGTCACACCGGACAGTATCTCGGCGCCCTCACCACCGACCGCTGAACAGCGAAGCGCGTGGTGAGCAGCGGCTCGGTCGTACCGCCTCTTGCAGCCACACCACCCCGACCACCTGCGATCAGGAGGTTCTGATGGATCTTGTCCCCGCCCGTACTAGAGGCGTCGACGCCGTCACCGTCCGCCCCGGCCGTCCGCTCGCCGGGACGGTCCGGGTGGACGGCTCGAAGAACGCGGCTCTGCCGCTGTTAGCCGCCGCCGCGTCCCTGGGCCGCGGAGTCCGCCTGTCCGGCATCCCGGCCAGCGCCGACGTCCAGAGGATGCTCGGCCTACTGGAACAATGCGGCTACCGCGTCGCCCGCCCGGTCGCCGAACCGGGAGCCGTGATCGTGGTGCCCAAGGAGCACCTGGCCGCCGCGCCCGATCTGACCGACGCCGGGCAGATCAGGGCCTCCTACTACCTGGTGGCTCCACTGCTGGCCGCCTACGGGCAGGCGGCCCTTCCCTGGCCGGGTGGCTGTCAGATCGGTGACCGCGGGATGGAGCTGCACTTCACCGTCTACGAGGCATTCGGTGACATCGTCCTGCTCGATGACACCGGATACCGGATCCTTGCCGCCGACCGGGCCCGCGACAAGGTCGTCCTGGCGCTGCCGTTCCGCTCGCGGGGAGCGAGCATCGCCGCGATCTGCCGGGCGGTCGTGGCCGGCTGCTGTCTGGAACTGGGGAACCCCAACCTGTCCCCGGAGACCACGGGCGTGCTCGCCTCCTTACAGTCCGCCGGGTGGACGGCCCAGGCCGACAGCGGCACGATCACGCTGGCCCCGCCGCCGGGCGTCCCGGCCGGGACCGTCGCCTGGACGGTTCCCGGCGACAAGATCGAGGCGGGAACCCTGGCCTGCGCGATCGCTGCCACTGGTGGTGAAGGGTGCATCGAAGGCGTGGCTGGAGCGGATCTCAAGGTGCTGGCCGGCCTGCTGGACTGGGCCGGTATCCCGGTCTCCCTCGCCCCCGACGCGATCACCGTCTACCGGGCCCGCACCGTGAGCGGACGGCCGCTGCAGGCGGTTGCTTCCTTGGCCCCGGACGGCTTGGACGCCGACTTCGAGCCCGCGTTGGTGGCCCTGGCCCTTACTCTGCCGGGCACCCATCTGTTCGCGGACGGCATCAACCCTGGCCGCCATGGAAACCTCCTCTCCCAGCTCGCCCGGCTCGGAGCGGTGATCGAGGAACTCTCTCCCACGCAGTGCCGCTTGGACGGACCACAGCGCCTGAACGGCACCACCGTGAAGGCCACCGACATCCGCACCGGCTCCGCTCTTCTGATCGCCGGCCTCGGTGCCCGGGGCGCCACTATTGTCAGTGGGCTCGATCAGCTGCGTCGCGGTCACGCCGACCTGCCCGCCAAGCTCCGTGCCCTCGGTGCCGACCTCACCGACGTGCCGTGATGAGCAGGACGTATGGCCAGATCGTGGCCACCACCGACCTGCACTCCGCTCTCGACCAGGCCAGCAGGCTCCTGCCGCACCTGCACCAGCTCAAGGCGACCTCGCTCATCGCCGACTGTGGCGACTTCTTCGAGGGCACCGGCTACTACCAGCTGGGCCAGGGCACTATCGAGCGGGAGATCCTCACGTCGCTGTACGACGTGCTGGCGCCCGGCAACCACGGCTGGCCCCACTACTTTGAGCCCGGTCTGCGCGAGATGACGGTCTGCGCCAACGCCATCGATTCCACCGGGCGGCCGCTCTTCGACCGCCTCCGTGTCGTAGAGATGCACGGCCGCCGGGTCGCCGTCACCGCAGTCATCGGCGTCAGCGTGTTCCTGACTGTCCCCCTCAATCAGCGGGTAGGACATCGTGTCACCGACCCCGTGGCAGCGCTGCGTGAGCTGATGCTGGCGCACCACCATTACGTGGACTCCTGGATCGTGCTGTCCCACTCCGGCTTCGACGAGGATCTCAAGCTCGCCGAAGCCTGCCCGTTCGTGGACGTCGTTTTCGCCGGCCACTGCCACAGCGACACCTATGGCCCCGTGCACGTCGGCGACACCCTCGTGGTCAAGGGCCGTGAGCTGGCCGACGGATACGCCGCAGCCGAACCCGTCGGCTCCGGCTGGGCCGCCCGTACCGCCGTCTTCCCCGCCCCCGCGATGGTCCCGGACGAGCTCGCCGCCCTGGGCAAGAAGATCGACTCCATCTGCCGAACACTCGGCACTCCCCTCGGTACCGTCAAGGATCCCTACCGCGGCGCCGTCCTCGACCGTCACCGGCTTCTCCAGGACGTCGCATCCCGCCTTCGCACTGGCCTCGGCGCCGATGCTGTCGTCCTGAACGACACCGCCCTACGGCCCGCCTACCTCAGCGACGTTCTGACGCTCGGAAACCTGCTGGCCATCGAGCCGTTCGGCAACCAGCTCGTTCACACCGTCCTCGCGGACCGACACACGCGAACCCCGGCCGGACTGCTCTCGCACCTGACCAAGCAAACCGGCCCGCTGGCCATCTCCCCGTGGCCTCTGCCACCGGACATCCGGTCCGTACTGACGACCGGCTATCTCGCCGACACCTACCTCGGCGGGCATACCCGCCAGGCCGGCCTCCGGCTCGGTGAGGTCGTCCGCCGCGCCCTCGCCATCCCGCTGCCCGACCAGGAAGGCGCACGATGATCCTCACCGGCCCCGAGATCACCGCCGCCGCTCATGACGGCCGCCTGACGATCAGCCCGTTCGAACCCGGGCAGGTCAACCCCAACAGCTACAACGTCCGCCTCGGCCCCACCCTGCTGACCTACACGACCGCCGTCATCGACGCCCACCAGCCCAACCCGACCGCGACGGTCGAGATCGGCGAGGACGGGTACGTCCTCCAGCCCAGCGAGCTCTACCTCGGCCACACCCTCGAACAGGTCGGCTCCGACACCTTCGTCCCGCTGCTCTTCGGCCGTTCCTCCGTCGGCCGGCTCGGCCTGTTCGTCGAGATCACCGCCCCCATCGGCGACATCGGCTTCCACGGCCAGTGGACCCTGATGCTCTCCCCGATCCGGCCCCTGCGCGTGTACGCGGGCATGAAGATCGGACAGATCATGTTCTTCGTCTCCACCGGAGTCATCGACCTGTATGCGGGCAAGTACCAGGCCGCCGACGGCCCCCAGCCCTCCCGCTACTGGCGGGACCTCGCCCGCATCGGGGCGGTCACCTCGTGATCCTCACCGGCCCCGCGATCAGAGCAGCCGTCCACGCCGGCGAGATCACCATCGACCCGTACGACCCCGCCCGCGTCTCCCCGAACGCCTACGACTGGAGCCTCGGCGCCACCCTCCGCGTCTGCGCCGGCGACCTCGACGCCGCCGCCCCCACCCCCTACACCGAGCAGACGATCCCCAGCACCGGTCTGGTCCTCCAGCCCGGAGTGCTCTACCTCGGCGTTACCCACGAGCGCACCGGCTCTGAGGCGTACGCGCAGATGCTCAACGGCGACCGGACCATCGGCGCCCTGGGCATCTGGGTCCACGTCTCCGCCCCGCTCGGGCACCAGGGGCATGCGATCCGCTGGACCTTGGAGATCCGGGCCGCCCGGCCTGTCCGCGTCTATCGGGGCATGACGTTCGGCAAGCTGGTCTTCCTGACCACCCAGGGCACACCGGCCAGCTATCAGCGGCAGCTGGCGAAGTACGCCACCACCGAGGGAATCGACATCTCCCGCCTCTACGAGGAGATCGCCGGAGGCAGCCGATGAACTCCCTCGCCCGTCCCGCCCCGGGGCCGCTGACGGCCACGTTCCTGGACCTGCCCGCCGACAGTCCCGGCGGCAGCGTCGAACTCTTCCTCGACCTCTACACCGGCGAGAAACCCCTCATCCCCGCAAGGGCCTTCATGCTCACCCCGACCGGGCCCCGCCCCAGGACTCCAGCCGGCCTCGACCTGCTCAGCGTGGCCGGCAAGTGCCTGGAGGGACCGGCCTTCAGCCGGTACGTCGCTCAGCTGCGCAGAGCCCTGACGGCCGCGCTCGCTCACTCCGGGATCGACGTCCTTCACCTGCACCACCTCACCTTCGGGGCGACTCCCGCCCTGATGAGGGCCCTGCCCGCGCACCCCCGCATCGCCCTGGTCCACGGCACTGACCTGCTCTTCGCCGAAGCCCACCGCGACCAGCTCCAGGTCCTGCGGGCGACCGCCCGGGCCGCCGACGCCATCGTCGTCCCCACCGGCACCATGGCAGACCACCTCCTCAAGCTCGCCCCGCAGACCGACCGCCGCAAGATCACCCACATCCCCTGGGGCATCCCCGACCGCCTCCTCACCCACCCGCCCCTCCGTACCACCCGCACGTCCAAGAGCCACCTCCGCCTGCTCTACGCGGGCCGCCTGACCGCGGAGAAGGGCGTCGAGGCCCTGCTCCGAAGCGTGGCCCCGCTCCAAGGCGTCGAACTCTCGATCGCCGCACCCACAGCCCAGTTCCGCGCGTTGGCCCCCCGGCTGCAACGGGCCGGGGTGAGGGCCCGCTATCTCGGCTGGCTCAGCCGCCCTCAGCTGTGGAAGACGTTCGCCGACCACGACGTGCTCGTCATGCCCTCCACGACCCTGGAGGCCATGGGCCTGGTCGCCCTGGAAGCCCAAGCCTGCGGCCTCCCCGTCCTCTACCAGCCCGTCCCCGGCCTCAGCGAAGCCCTCGCCCGCACCGGTATGGCGACCGACTTCACCCGCCCCTCGGCGCTCACCCGGAATCTGGACCGCCTGCGAACGGAACCCGGTCTCCTCCCGGTCTTCAGGCAGGCCGGGTACGCCAACGCCGCCCGGTATCCCCTGTCGCAGACCGCCCGAGAACTGGCCGGCCTAGGCAGCCAGCTCACCTGAGGACCACCCGGGCCGAGCCCTCCGCGACCCCCGGCACGCCGTTGCTCGGCCCGACCGGCCCACGTCACTACGCTGGCCGCTGGGGTGCCCACACGAAGAGGGAGACCATGCCGTACCGCACCGAGCGCATCGAGCACCTGCTGAGCGAAGGCGTCCGCGACAAGGTCTACCCGGGCGCGGTGTGGGCTGTCGGCGACTCCGCCGGCGTACGGGCGACGGGCACCACCGGCGTCCTCGACCCCGACGAGCCGAACGTGAGGATGCGGCCGGACACCGTCTTCGACGCCGCCAGCCTCACCAAGATCCTCGCCGTCTGGGCTTCCATCGGAGCCCTGTGGGAGGACGGCGTCCTCGACCTCGACGCCCCGCTCGGCACCTTCTGGGACGAGGTCACCGGCCACCCCCTCGGCACCGTGACCGCCCGGCAGCTCCTGACCCACACCGCCGGTCTCCCCCTCCGGGCCCAGCTGAAGAGCCTCTACGGCACCGACCCCGCTGCCATTCGCCGCGGAGTCCTGCACGAGGCCCTCAACCGGCCGCCCGGCGAAGCCGTCGAGTACACCGACCGAGCCGCCCTCATCCTCGGCTACCTCGCCGAACACCTCTCCGGCCGGCCCCTCGACCAGCTCTGCGAGACGAGGACCTGGCGCCCGCTGGGCATGGACTCGACCCGCTTCGGCCCGCTGCCCGCCGGCATCGCGTCCCGCTGCGCTCCCACCGAGCTCGACCAGGACACCGGCACCCACCTCAAGGGCACCGCCCACGACTTCTCCGCCCGGCTCCTCGGCGGGGTGTGCGGCATCGCCGGCACCTTCACCGTCCTCGACGACCTGGCCGTCTTCCTGCGCTACATGCTCGCCCCCACCACAGCCCCCGCCCCGGCCGGCTTCGGATCCGAGTGGAGCGCCCACTCCCTCACCGTGCAGACCGGCGGCCTCCAACCCGAACGCGGCCTGTTCTGGCACCCGGCCCCCGGCACCACCGACGATCAGGACGTCTGGGTCCACTACGGCTTCACCGGCACCGGCATGTGGATCTCCCCCACCCAGGACAGGTGGGCGGTGCTGCTGACCAACAAGCTCTACTACACCCGCGACCGCCAGCCTCTCACCGACGTCCGCAACGCCTTCCGAGAGCTGGCGTTCACCTGACGCACCTGGCGCCGCCTCCGCCCCTCACCGAGCCGTTGATCAGGGTGCAGCCGTACCCCGACCGTGGCGAGAGCACCGCGACCGACTTCGTCGCCCGGTGCAAGGAGCACGGTGTTCTCGCGGGTACCGCCGAGCTCGCGGCTGGCGCCCCCTCGCAGGGGCACTGCTTCGAGCGCGTCGACCTGAAGATGCTGGAGGACGCCGTCTTCGCAGACCGCGCTGCCTGGGCGGCCGATGTCGAAGCCGTCACTGGGGCGCTCGGCACGTTCGACCTGTGCACGGTCTACCTGCAAAGCCTGTACACCGTCTGGCAGGCCGCCGGGTTCACCGACGCCGACAAACGGCCTCTCACCGCCGCCTGCACCACGGCATGCACCGCCGCCTGGGTGCTGAAGGCCCGGCTCGACGCGGGTGACGGAAGCGCCGGCCCCGCCATTGACGAACGCGCCCGCTACACGCTGCTGCACCTACTGCGCAATGCTTGGGTACTCGGCGCCGATCTCGGCGTGGACGAGAGCGCCGCCGTCACCTGGCTGGCGGCCACCGTCCGGGCCTGGACCGAACCCGTCTCTGTGCGCGACGCCCCCTCCATCGCCGCGGCGGCCATCTCCGGCGGCCTCGCCCTGACCGCATTCCTCCAGTGGGCCGTGCCCCGCGCGCCCGACACCGGCCGCCTGCCCGCCGAAGCCGACACTCTGCTGACCGGCCTCGTCACCGACGGGCGAGACGGCCGCGCCCTGGCCTCCATCGGCACGGCCCTCACCCCGCTGAGCCGCCACGCCCTGACCTGGTACACCACCCACCGGGCCGCCCTGCTCGACATCACCGCGCCGGCCGCCCCGATCCACACCTGGCTGCGCCACCTCGGCGACGCCGAGCACGCCGTGCTCGGCGACCTCGACCCCGGCCAGACCATGGACTACCTGCGCACCGGCGCCCCCAAGGAGGTGTTCGACCGCTTCGCCGCCACCCTGCTGCGCTCCCCCGACACCTTCGGGCCTGGCTTCCTCACCGAGCTGATCACCGGCAGCGGCGGCCCGGCCGCCGTCTCGACGCTCCTGGGCGACATCGCCCACTTCCTGCCCCGCGAGGACGTCGCCGGTCCCCTGCCCCTGCAGCAGCGTGCCTTCCAGCTCTGGGACCAGGTCCTGGACCTCGCGGACGCCGTCACGGACGCCGGCCACTTCGTCTTCGCTGAAGGAGTCGACCAGCGCCAGTGGCTGGCCCGCACCCTGCGGACCCTGCGGGCTTGGTGTTGTCGTCGGCGTTGCCAGTTCGACCAGTGCAGGACGTGGTCGACCGGGGCCGGCTGGCAGCCACTACAAACGACGCGGCCACACACTCCCATAACCTGACCACCAGTCACGACTAACACCGTTGCAGTGCCAGGCCCGAGTCGCTGCTACCCAGGGGGACGAAGAACGTGCGTCGAACGCTGGACTCAGCGGTCAAATCACCCGCGAGAGCGCACTCAGAGGGCGCTTGCCTGGCGCGGAACAGGACGTCCGAGGTCAGCGAGCACTCCGCGGGGGAGGCCGGACCGAAGCGTCTCGAGAAAGAAGGGCGGCTCTTGAAGGAGGCTCCTGCCGAACAAGGGGTGAGGCCACATGCTCGGGTTGGCGAACGGGAGACCAAGGTAGGCAGTGCCCGGCTCAAGGGGCCAGGTGGCGTCGAGAGCCAAGCCCTCGGGAGTAGCAGTCCAAGCGTGCGGGGTGTGCAGAAACTGGCTGGCGCCGACCGGCGCGGCACCGAATCCCTCGCAGTACGTCAGCTGCAACTCAGGGTGTTCGTCGGCGAGCTGGCTGCTGTTGGTGAAGCAGAAGCCGGGGTGCAAGGACTCAACGCCGTCAGGGAGCGGGGCCGGGCTGAAAAACCTACCTTCACGCAGCAGCAGGTCGTACTGGCTGGTGTAGGTCCAGCGCTCCCTGATCGACCGGGCCGACGGATCGATGGCGTCGGCTGCCTGGCGAAGATAGGCCAGCAATTGCTCTTCGACCTCGGTGAGGCGCCCGATCTGATCGGCCATCTTGCCGCCCCTCTCGTAGCAGAGCTGCCCAGACCCGGGAGCCTATCCCGAGTCCGGGCTGCGGTGGCTCCCCGCGGCCCGCAGCCACGCAGTCTCCCAGCCCGCAGAGAACGCCCCAGGCGTTTGCCAAAGCGGGACGAGCGACGTCGGGGAAGTCCCGGGCCTGCAGCACAGGCCCGTACAGAGAGCCTCCGCTGATGTGGTTGTTGACGCCTCCATCTCCGGCACGCGCCGATTGCACTTGCCGGTGCCATGTCTCGAGGTCGGCGCTGAATTCGGGGTCCAGGGCCGCCCTGGCTGCTAGCGCGGTGCTCGGTTCCTGGGCTCGTCCCGGGTCGGCGGGGTCCTGTGTCAGCAGTTCCAGTTCCGGAACGCCGGAGCCGGCAACCGGGTCTGGGGAGTTCCCGCTGTCAGCACGCCTGAACGGGTGCCTGACCAAAGCGCCCAGTCCCGCCCATGCCTGCCGCCCCTCTCGCCGCCGGCTCCGCCGGCCAGCGCCGCCAGCAGCCCCACCGTTATGGGATCCATCCTCGTCACCCTCCGCCGCGCGCGTCTGTCTTCCCCGGCCCCGTGCTCGGCGCCCTTTTCGGGCGACGGGTCGTATGCATCCTGGACGGCGGCGACACCCGCAGGATCCGGAAAGCCGTGTTCCTGGCGCTCCTCAAGGACGCGAAGCAGGGGCGGTACTCGCCGCCAGATGACGTAAGGCTGGTTGTCCGAGCGGAGGGCGGCCGGCTGCGCCTGCTTGATGTGGATCTTCTACAGCTGCTCACGTCCGCGTTGGCGGTGTGCAGGTCGCGAGCCCCGGTTGTTCGTGCGGTGCACGGTCTTGCGCGTGTACCTCGCTGCTGCGGCGCCGGTGGCGAGGGCCGCTGCGAACGGGGCGGTCCACCACCAGCCGTCCGCCATTCGTGCCAGTGTGAAGCTGACCAGGGCGAACGCGCCAGTAGCCAGCGTAGTGACGGCCAGACGTGGCAGTGCCTCATCTTGTGTGCGGGCCAAGTCGGCATCGACCCGGTTCGCAGCCCTTGCCCGTGCTTCTTGGCGCTGGGCGTCCCTCGCCCACAGGACTTCAGGCACGGAAGAGGTCTCCTCGTAGCGGGATTCAGCATGACGGCCGCTGTCGTGTGCTCTGCTGTCCGATGGTGAGGGCCTTCTCCATCTCATGCGCGTTGTCTCCTCGTATTCGGCTGGGCAGCCGGGTGCCCGCCGATGCCTCAGGGAGTGATGGGGACCCGGCCAGCGGCCAGCAGAGCCGCTAGTGCCTCGATCAACTGCTCATGCTCGTCCACGAATTGCTCCAGTTCGGGGGCATCCACCGACAGCAGGCCGAAATGTCTGGTGCCGTCGGCGACCGGAGCGGCGATGACTGCTGTGTAGTTGTTGGAGGAGGTCGGTCGCAGGTGACTGATCCTGTTTGCACTCCCGTCCACCACCCACACCTTTCCCACATCCAGAATCTCTGTCTTGATATGGGTACCCCCCGTGCTGGCACCGGGAATCAGCGCGCGCGGGGGTGCGGCGTTCGGAGGGTAGAAGCCGATGAGCGCAAAGTCCCCTGCGGAGTCCAGCTCGTAGTAGGCGCTCCGGGCCTGCGCCGGAGACGCCGGCGTGGCTGGGGGCACGGTCAGATTCACTGAAGCCTCCAGGACCTCCTTCACGAGGGAGGCGAACTCCGCGGCCAGCACCGCATCCGGCGCCGCGCCGGCTGGTGCAGGGTTCAGCACGCTCTGCCGGGAAACCTGCGTCCTCAGGATCCGTGCGATCACGGGCAGCACCTTGGCGCGGAGCAAGTCCAGTTCGGTCTCGGCCCTGATCGCCCGTTCCCGGGCCAGGACCCGGGAACGCTCGGCCAAGTGGTTCTCCACGAAGGTCCCCAGCACAGCCACGACTGCCAACGACATGCCGACGATGTAGATCGCGCTCTTGTCGTCGTTCTTACCGAAGCCCTCCCCATAGGTACCCACTGCCACCAGACCCGCACCGGCAAGTGCGGATATGGAGAAGAAGGCAATGACCTTGCGCCAGTACGCCCACCCCACGTGCCGTTCCTCCCGTACCCCGCACGGCTGCCCTGCCTGGACCCGTTATCGTCCCATAGCCCCCTTGCACACCAGGCTCGCATCACCTCATCCGCCCGATGAACCGGATGTACCCTACTGATCGTTCCTGGCCTCACGTCTCACGCGCGCGCGTGAGGCCGAAACCGTTTCCGGCGGGGAGTACACGCGGCAGCACCGGCGCGGAGGCCTGGTTCTCCTGGATCGCTGCGGCTTTCCCAGTGGAGCGAACGCCAGGGGTGACGCCTGGGAATCCGTCGCAGATTTCATTGCCAGTCTTCGATCTGAAGACGTGGGGGCGCTGTGGAACCTTTGATTGGGGCGAGCATGTGCGACCAAGCACTGTTCGTGGTCCGCGACGTGATCTACAGAACGGCCACCAACCTGGCCGGCTGCCGATAGCAGCCGTCCACAGCGGGCTGCCGCAGAAGCAGGTCGGGGTCCCGCCCCCCTCGGGCGAACAGGCGGCTCCTGCCCGAGAGCAGGGGGCAGGGGGCGCTGCACGCCCGTCAGGGCATCGTTCTCGCGGTGCCGATCGGGCCCGGTCGCGGGCCGGGTGGGCCGCTCAGTGGGCGATGCCGTCGATCAGCTCGCGCGCGCCCTGCCGCAGGAGGGCCACGGCGACGGAGGTTCCGAGGGTGGCGGGGTCGAGGCGGCCGGCCCACTCGTGGGCGTGGAGCATGACCTTGCCGTCGGGCGAGAACACGGTGGCCCGCAGCGACAGCTCGCCGTTGCGCTCGACCCGGGCGTACCCCGCGATCGGGGAGTTGCAGTGCCCTTGGAGGACGTGGAGGAACATTCGCTCGGCCTGGGTCTCCCGGTAGGCGTCGTGGTCGCCGAGGCCGCTGACGAGGTCGATGAGGCCGGTGTCGCCCTCGCGGCACTGGAGCGCGAGAACGCCGGCGCCGATGGGCGGGATCATGACGTCGACCGGGAGAGTCTCGGTAATGACGTCGGTGCGGCCGATGCGCTCCAGGCCGGCGACGGCCAGGAGCAGGGCGTCGGCCTCTCCGGCCTCCAGCTTCGCGAGGCGCTTGTTGGCGTTCCCGCGCATGGGGACGCAGTCCAGGTGCGGGTGGGAGGCGGCGAGCTGGGCGATGCGGCGGACGGAGGAGGTGCCGATCCGGGTGCCGGCGGGCAGCTGGTCGAGGGTGAGGCCGCCCGGGTGGATGAGGGCGTCGCGGATGTCGTCGCGCTTGAGGAAGGCGGCGAAGGTGGTGCCGGCTGGGAGGGGCCGGTCTGCCGGGACGTCCTTTACGCAGTGCACGGCGAGGTCGGCCTCACCGGCGAGGAGCGCGGTGTCGACCTCCTTGGTGAAGGCGCCCTTCCCCTCGACCTGGGACAGGTCGCCCATCCACTTGTCACCGGTCGTCTTCACCGGCAGGACGGTGGTCTCCACGTCCAGGTGGAGCGCGGCCAGCTCGGCACGGACACGCTCCACCTGGGCGAGAGCCATCGGCGAATCACGGGAGACGATGCGGATCAGATCAGGAGCCATGTACGCACGATAGACCGTCAGATTCTGGCGGCGACCACCAGGCCCGAGGCCCAGCTCATGGGCGTGGCAAGCCAGTTGGTGACCTCGGGCAGTCCTTCGAGGAAGGCGTCCACCCGGGGCTGATGGTCGTCCGGCCACGTCGCTTGGGGCAGCATGTCGTCCACGACGTACAGGGCGCCGGGCTTGAGCAGGGTCAGGAGATCGGGCAGCCGGAGGTACTTCCCGGGCCGGCAGTCGACGTACGCGAAGTCGAACAGGCCGTCCGCCTGGGTGTGAGCCAGTCGTCCGCGACCGCGTGGACGAATTCGATCCGGGCGTCGTCGGCCAGGTGGTGGCAGGCGATGGCCTGCACGACCGTGTTGGCCTCTACGGTGACAAGGCGGGCTCCGGGGGGCATGCCGGAAGCCGGCCACGCGGCGCCGGCACCGACGCCGGTGCCAAGCTCCAGGAAGTGGCCGTCCGGCTTCGAGGCGGCGAGGGTGGCCAAGAGGCTGCCGGTGCGGTCTTCGCAGGACATGGCGAAGCCTGCGTGGGCGGCGTCTTCGAGGATCGCGTCGAGCTGCGGCGGGCGCTGGTGGGGGACGTCACGTATGGCAGGCCTCCAGATGGGCGGCGACGGTCTCGGCGGCGAAGGTGAGGATCTGGTTCGCGCCGGCCCTCACGAGCAGTGAAACTGCACACCTGTGCGCCGACGGCGGGCACCGGAGCCTCGGGAGAACTCGCCCCCCGCCTTCCCTGTGGCTGCCCGCCATCGAGGGGCCGCGCGGCGCCCGGGGCTCCCACGCGGGTGTCAGGAGGCGTTTCGGTACGCGCCCGCGGAGCGGAACCACGGAGCCCCGCCAGCGCGCGTTGAGGCGGTCGATCACCGGCTCGATGCGCAGCTTCGCTTCCTACTCGGGGTCCAGGGAGATCTTTGTGCCAACTCCACCGCCACGCCACCGTACGGCACGGCACTCGATCGCATGGGTCCTCGCCAACGACGGCGGGGACCGTCTGTTCGCGATCGGAGGCAGTCGGCAAGTCCGGCACGCAAGTTCGTCCCAGGCTTCCCGACCGGACGGGGCAGTGGCGTCCCGAACCTGGGTGATCAGTCGCGAGGCTCCGTTGCTGGCTTCACCACGTCTCCTGGTGGCCCATCAGAGTCTGCGTCCGTCCTCCGAAGCCTCTAGGGTCGCTGTGAGGTGGCGCACAGGACCGCTACCCCTCAAGGTCGGCTCCGGTCCCCGAATCCCCCGAGCGGGGCCGGCGCCCGTCCTTGTTCACAACAGGGCGCTGTCATACCGCCGCAGGCGGGCCGCGAGGGCCTTCGGGGTGCTGCCAAGCGCGTCGGCGATCTCCTTGCCGGTGTGCTTGGCCATGGCGGCGCGGGTAATGTATGCGGCGTCAATCCCGATGACCGTGTCCAGGGCGATGATGATGCGCAGGGCGGTCAGCGAGTCGGAGGCCTCGGCTGCGCCCAGACGTTCGCGGATCGCAGAGATGAATCGGGCGATGTCCTCAGGCAGCGGTACAGCCGCAGCGGCCACCTGCTGGGAGCGGCGCACCCAGTCCCGCTCAAGGGCTCATGGCTGGCGGCCCCTATTCCCCGCCTGTACGAGGATGCCCCTTCGTTGGGTTCCGACGCGAGCAGGGCTCCTCCAGGTCAGCGGCTCGCTCCAGCCGTATGCCGGGCAATGCGTTCCACTTTCTTCAGGGAGATCGATTCGATGCCGGTGACGGCTGCGCGTTGGTAGGAGTCGCTGCCCGGGATCTCGGCCAGTTCGGCGGTGTACGGCTCGGAGGCGAGTCCTCCCGGCGCCCAGCAACCCGCCGCGCTGGTGACGAGCCGGTCGCCGATCACCGGGGCGATTCTCGCGAAGGGGCGGGGAAGCTCCTCCCGGGCGCCCGGGTCGGGGTTCAGGAAGGCCATGAGGGATCCGTCGGTCGCCCAGAGCGATCCAGCGGGCTGCCCCATGATGCCTCCGGCGCGGGTCGTCGCGCTGGGGATCCAGACGAGAGCCCCTTCGGCGACAGCGGGGCCGAAGAAGGTGCGGATGCCGGAGAGGCGCATCTCGTACATCCGCTCCCCGGTGCGTTCCATGGTGTGGTCGCGTCCCGTAAGGGTGCCCTTGGCCACGACGAACGAGCCGCCGATCTCCCGGGCGTAGGAAAAGTGCTGCTCCCACGGCGTGTCCCCGCACACGCTCCCCCCGAGGGCTACGGCCGGCGGTTCTTGTGCGTCGCGCAGGCCCGGAATGCCATGGGTGAGGGCGAAGCCCGCTGTGACGAGCGCCAGTGCGCCGGCGGTGACCGCGGCCCTCCGTCGGAGCCGTCGGGTCCGCTTCCGCCGCAGGGCCGCCAGTACCCGATCCGGTTCGGGGGCGGAGGCGGCCGCCAGCGACGCGAGGACGGCCTTGTCGTCGAGTGGATTCATGTGCGTCAGCTCCTGTCTGCTGTGGACGCGAGCCGCATGGCGGCGCGGGCCTGGGAGAGGTGGGACCGGACCGTGGCCGGCGAACAGCCGATGAGCTCGGCGATCTGCCGGTCGTCCATGTCGTACAGGTAGTGCAGGCAGACCGCCGCCCTTTGACGCGGGGGCAACAGCGCGAGGAGCCTCGCCACCTGGTCCCGGCGGACCAAGTCGTCACCACCGTCCGGCACGGGTCGGTCGAGGACGTCCGCCTCCCGGACAGGTTCGGTACGGCGTCGTGCTGCCTTGCGGCGGTCCGACAGATAGGTGTTGACCACGATCCTGCGTACGTATGCCAGCGGGTGCTCGGTCCGGGAGATCCGCCGCCAGCGCGACACCACCACGACCAGCGCGTCCGAGAGTACGTCCTCGGCCAGATGCGGATCTCCGGTCAAAGCCCCGGCGAAGCGGCCGAGCTCCGGCAAGTGCGCGCCGAGGAACTCCTCAAGCGTCTTGATGGGATGCCTCCTTGTTCGCGCCGCCCACGACGGCGTTCCACTCTCTAGACGTCATGTGAGGGCGATTTTGTGCAGTGACGAAATGGCGTGGTCCCCGGCCGCCTGTTCAGGCAGCCGGGGACCACGCTTCGGACATCCGGTCAGTCGGCGGTCACACCGGTGCGGTGGCTCACCACGTGACCAGCGAGGCGCCGGAGATCGACCTCACGACGGTGCGCATCGAGCTGAAGAGCACGCCCTTGCCGCACATTCCCCGGTTGATAGCCGAAGGCCCGCAGCTGCCGACGAACTTGTCGACGCCTTGGATCATGCCTGCCGCGTACACCTTGCCGTCTCCGGCCAAGGTGAGTACAGGACCGCCGCTGTCTCCCTGCCTCACGGCGATCTGGTTCGACGACAGCTGGGTCCCATGGATGGTGTCGAAGGTCCCCATCCCCATCCTGTCGTCGAACCGGACCCTCATCTTGTCGACCTTGATGTTGCAGTGGACGCCGGTGTTGGCACCACTGGTGCACACCTTGTCGCCGATGCCGAGGTCGTCGTAACCGACGACGCGCTTGTTGTACCCCGACCGGTTGTTCCAGGCGCCGTCAAACATCAGCGCCGATCCCTTGGCGGACAGGACGCGCGATCCGCCACCGGCGTTGCGCACGCCCGTGCCGTACGCGGCCCTTCCCTTAGCCGCTCGGTAGTCCTGGGCGTAGCAGTGGCGGGCGGTGGTGACGTAGGCCCTTCCGGAGATCTTGATGGAGAAGCCTGTCGAGCAGTAGGTGTCCCACTTGGGGCTGTACATCAGTCCGCCTGCGTTAAACGGCGCGTAGTCGCTGGAGCGGGTGGCTGCAGTCTCCGCCTCGGTGTCCGGAATGATCTTGACAGGTACGCCGTTGATCTCGCCCGGAGAGAGCGGCGGCGCGCCGGTCTCGGCTCCGGACTCGCCGGTGCCTCCCTCAGCCGGCTCGCTCGTGGCAGGCTCGGCCACGGTGTTGGTGTAGGCGCCGTGGACTTCGATTCCGTCGAAGTCCGGAGTGACTCCGGCGATGTATGCGATCTGGAAGCCCGCCCAGGTACCTGCCTCGGCCTGTGCGAACGCCGCGTCCATCGCGCCGTCCAGCTGGGCCGCGTCGTGGTTGCGCTGTTCGACGGTCAGGGTGATGCCGCGAGTGGCTGCCTCCTGCGCGATGTGCGTGCGCTGCGCGGAGTCGCCGTGCCAGAGCAAAACGACCGAGAGGGCATCGGCGTCATGGACCGTTCCCACGAAGCCGTTCGCTTCGACGTCGGGCAGGTCGTTGATCCATGCCCTGAAGTCGTCCAGGGTTCGCTGGCGGTCGAGGCGGTCGGCGCCTTCGTTCTGGATGAAGTCGTCCAGTGGCGCGTCAACTTCAGGCGGCTGGACGGCTGCGCGATCGAGCGTGATCGTCGTGGACCGGGAGCCGGGCAGAGCACCGGTACCCACGAACTCGGCGGCGATCTCGAGCGGGCCGTCCTGCGTACCGGCCGCGATGTTCCACGTCAGCTTGTCGGACATCCCTTCGGCCATGCTCTGAGGCCATGTCACCGGTGCGCCGTTGCTGTCGGCGACATCGGAGGCGGGGACGGTAGTCCAGTCGCCGACACTGCCGGCGCGATAGCGGAAGGTGACGGCGGTGGCGTCGACCGGCGCCACGGCGGCGAGCTCGACGGCGCCGCTGACGACATCGGCATCGCTGAGCGAGATGATCTCCGCGCTGCCCACGAAGAAGCGCCAGGATCGTTCGGCGGAGACGTTGCCGGCACCGTCGACCGACGTCACGGTCAGCGTGTGCTCGCCGTCGCCCACTGGGATGTAGGTGAGTGTGGTCGGGCTGCCGTCCGTGCCGAGCGTCCGCTCCTCGTCGCCTTCGTTACCGATCTCGTCGTCGATGCGGTACCGCACCACCGAGACGTCGGAACCGGATGGAGCGATGGTGAAGGTGCCCGCGTTTCCCGGACCGTCTACCCATGTGTCCTGGGGGAAGTCGGCCGAACCGACCTGCGGGGCCATGGGCGCTGTGGTGTCGACAGTGAAGCGGAAGTGCGTGGGGGCGCCCCAGTTTCCAGCGTTGTCCACCGCGCGCAGGTGAAGGTACCACGTGCCGTCACTCATGGTGACGGCATGGCTCGTGCCGGTGGTGTCGACCGTGGTGTCGGGTGTCGTGCCGGCGGAGCTGTCCACGGTCAGGCTGAACCCGGCCGTGTCCGCCGCCGGCGCGGTCCAGTTCGCGGTGAAGGATCCGTTTGCGTAGGCGTTGCTCTGGTCGGCGTGGCTGGACGAGGTGATTGTCGGGGTCGGAGGCAGGGTTGTGTCGACCGCGAACTTGAAGTGAGCCGCTGAAGTTCCCCAGTTGCCCGCCTTGTCGCGCGCACGGAGGTGGAGGTACCACGTGCCGTTGCCGGCGACGGTGGCACTGTACGTCGTGGTGGTGACGTACGTACTCGTGGTCGGCGGGACCGTGGCGGCCGACTGGTCCACCACGACGGCGTATCCGGCCGCGCCGGAGGTGTCGGACGGGGCCGTCCAACTGAATGACGCGTTCTTCGAGGCGTAGACGGACGTGCCCAGCGGGTGCGTGCTGGAAGCGACGGCCAGGGGGGTTCCCGGGGCGGTGGTGTCCACGCGGACCGCGAAGTGCGTCGCCGCGGACCACAGTCCGGCGTTGTCCTTGGCCCGCGTGTGGACGTACCAGGTGCCGTCGGCGAGGCCCGTCTTGGACACGGCGGTCCCCGTCTGGGTGATCGTGGTCGCCGGCGTGGTCGTCGCGGACCGGTCGACGATCACCGCGTAGCCCTCGATGCCACTGGTGTCCGCGGCGGTGGCGGATCCTGTGAAGTCCTTGGACGCGTACCAGGCGGACTGTGCCGGGTGGCTCGTGCTCGTCACCGTCGGCGCGGCCGGGGCCGTGGAGTCGATGACGATCGTGCGGAAGGCGCTCCACGGGCTGTTGTCCGTGCTGTCGCCTGACCGGGCGCGCCACTTGTAGGTACCGGCAGGCAGCGCGGCCGGGGGTGACCAGCTTCCGGCCGTGCCGTTGGCGATCCAGCCGGTGTTGCCGGACTGGAGTGGTGCTGTCCCGCTCGCGGTCCAGATCTGGACGTCACCAACGACCTTGCCCGAGGCATTTCCGCCGTCGGCGTCGGTGATTTTCACCGACAGGGCTGGGGTGGTATCGCTCGTCGCGTCGCCGGGCGCTGGTGAGACCATGGTAGGGACGGGCGGCGGCGTGTTGTAGGTCACCGTCAGGTGAGGTTCGGTGGCCGAGTCCGCGTCAGCGGTGTAGTTGGCCGACCGGAAGCGCCGCCACGTCAGCGAGTCGCCTTCGTTGGCCCCACGGACCTGAAAACCGTAGTTCGCGGCACCGTCGGCCCACGCCTGCACGATCGCGTCCGTGTCGAACGCCATCACGCCAGCCGGGCACGAGGCACCGTATCCCAAGGCGGCCTTGTTGGTGACCGACCCGGTGGAAGTGGTGGCCGGCTGAGCACCCCAGGTGATGGCGGAAGGATCCCAGTCGGACGTGATCCGGCGGACCTGCACGCCCGAACCGCTGGTGGAACAGGTTGAGGAATAGTAGGAGTAGAGAGCGAGGTTCGTGTCCGTGATGTGCTTGCCGGCGAACCTGGAGACGTCGAACTTCAGGTAGGAGCGGGCGACGGTGGTGCCCGCGTCGTACGTTCCGGCTTTGAGCTCGGTGGAACCGCGCTGGGAATCCGGGTAGTTGGTCGCCACCCACGTGTCGGTGGAGGCTGCCAGTGTGGCGATGGGGTCCAGGATCAGCGGGTAAGTCACGTCAGGCGAGGCGAGGAACGAGGGGTCCGGTGCGAGTACCAGCACCGCGCTGCCGTCCGCGGCGGTTTCCAGGCGGGTCTCGATCTCGGCCCTGTGGGCAGGATCGCCCGACGCCGGGTCGATGCTCGAATCCCACATCATCGGCGCGGAGGCTTCCGCGATCACCTCACCGGAGAGGCTCTCCAGGACCAGGTGCCGGTTCTCCGCCTGCGACAGCTTCAGCCCCGTCATGGCCAGTGGAAAGCGGTATTCCAGCTTTTCGTCGGGACGCTCGGTGAGCACGACCGACTGCTCGAAGCCCTGCGGCAGCGCCTGAACCGTCATCAACTGACCTGGACCGAGCGCGTAGGTCGCGGTGTCCCCGTTGATGTCAGGGGCGGGAAGGGCCTGACCCCACTTCAGCCCGAACAGATGCTTCCCGTCCTTCACCGAAGCGAGCACCCCCGACCCGCCGTCGGATATCTGAACCTGCGCCGGCGCCGCGACCGGAGTGAGGTTCGCCCCGGTGTCGATCAGATCGGTGTTGACGTCCTCCCACTGCCCATCAGCGTTCTTGATCCGTACCGGGCCGGTATACGCCTCTACGGTCGTACTCCCGTCGGGATTCACGAAGACCGACGCGTCCTCGGACCGTTCGCCAAGTACTTCGGTACGCCGCTGCTGCAACCGGGCCAGCAGCCGCGCGGCGTTCTCGTCCGCCGCTTCCGGGGGCCCCGTCGGTTCCAGCCCCGGCACAGTGGCATCGGCGCTGGAGCCGGCTGGGCTCGCGGGATCCGTGGCCCCAGCCCATCCCGGCGCCATCAATGCCTGCGCCACCAGGCTCGCAGTGACCGCGAGGACGATGCGCCCTGTACGCCGGCCGTTGCTTCGCCTCCTGCCCACACCCTGCTCATCGGGCAGTCCACTACTTCTCCTCGATTGCACAATCCCCCCACTTGATCTTCACAACTATAGAAATCGAGGAATCCTGACATGCGGCCAGTCCAGGCCACGGCACGCGAGAGGTCACCACTCGCGGAACGGTTGGGTCGGCCCTCGGCCGGCACGGCACCCGGTGACAAGCTGCGGCAAGGGCCAGACCGCGGGGAGGCACGGCAAATGTCGGAGCAGCGCAGGCTTGGGTCTAGTCACGCACGTCGCGTCCAGCAATTCCCCTGCTACGTAGTCGAGTTGCCTCGTGCTCATATGCAGTATGTCAAGTCGAACTCCTCACAGCCCGCGACCTATGGGTATGAGGCGTGCGGGCCGCAGCCACCGTCGTTGCCGGTCACCGTGACTGTCGGACTTCTCCGCGATGGCGTGCCGCGGAGCTGGCAGTATCTGCGCGGGGTGGGCATCGAAGCGGCCGAGCTGGACCTCGCCGAATACGCCTCTGTCGACCCTGCCGGCCCCACCGGAGCCGGACAGGCGGCGTGGGCCGTCAGCAAGCTGACGCGTCTGCGCGAGCGAAGCCACACGCTGGCGCTCAGCGGTGAAAGGGGCAGGGGCGGCGGACCGCAGCACTTCATGTCCTGCTCAAGGCCGGGATCCACCGGGAGCGGGTTCGATGGTTGGTGCTGGAGGATCTCGACCAGCATCTTCGCCTGCGCACCAAGGTCGGCTGCCTGACACGCGACTTCGTCCCGGCCCCGGACATCCGCAACCGCGATGCGGCGCGCGGATGGTCGCATCTCGCGCTGTGGTCGCACTACGGCGACAAGTACGCCAGCATCTGCCTCAGACTGGACCAGGACAAACTCCTCGAGTCTTTCCTGCGTCACTCGGAGTCAGCGACCTTCGCCTTCCACGGGCCGGTCCGATATCTGAACGGGCAGAACCCGGCCTCCACCATCAGCGATGTCAACCTCGGCCAGGTGAAGGAGTTCGGGGCGGACGCAGCTGCTCGGGCCTACGCCGCCAAGAACAAGGACCCGCTGCCCTTCCGCAAGCACAGCGACTGGGCCTACGAATCCGGGTACCGGCTCGTCCTGCTCACCAGTCCGACGACTACGACTACATCGACATCCGCGACGCCGTCACCGGCGTGGTTCTGGGCAACAGGTTCCCCGAGCAGAACCTGCGAATGGTCCAGGAGGTCCTTGAGAGCTACCCGAACGTAGAGGAGCGACGGACGGGCGCCGCGGGCTGCTCCGCCTGCGTGCCTGGTCCCCGGTTGTGAACGGTGGCGCCCCCCAGCCGTGGAAGGGCAGTGCGGCGCGTGTCGGCCGGCGTTCGCCTCGGGTGATGTCGTTCTGACAGGGCGCGAGCTCGTGGCCAATCGGTGGCTGTCGGCAGCGTCGAGGCGGTAGCTGAGGCGCGTGGGCGGGCGTCGGAATTCCGCGGCGGCTCCGAACGCGCACCTGGGATTCGGGACGCGGGAGTCGTCCCTGGTCAGAGGGTCCTGGCGGCGTGAAGATCACCCTTGTGGCGGTCGGCCACCGTGATGAGAGTGTTACCCCTTTTTGGCCGTGATTGTCACAGGTGGGTGCTGGACTCTTCGGCACGACCTAAAAGCGAGCTTTTAGCCATGTAAGGGTGGTTCTTCTCTTGGGTGACGACCTCGACGGGGCGGATCGACTGCTCGACAGTGAGGAGCGGCAGTTGCTGGCCGCGGCTCCCGGACGCGGTGATCCGGGGGGATGGAAGCCTCTGGTGTCCGACGCCGGCTTCGTGAGGCGCTCTGCGGTGCTGGCCCGTTCGAGCCCACTGCACCGCCTGGATCTGAAGCAGGCCTGGCAGCAGTTCCCCTCAGGGGTGTACGACCCGCGGACTCTGGCTCTGGCGGCGCTGGAAGCGGTAATGCACCAGCAGGGGCTGGAGCAGGAGGCGACCACCGCAGCGGTGGTGGAGTTCCTGGTGGAGCTGGCGCAGGAAGCGGCACCGGGCCGGGACTGTGCCGAGCACGAGGCCGTGGCCGGGTTCGTGCTGCGGGAGCTGCTCAATGATCAGCAGGGCGGAATGGACTTTGCCGTCGCCTACAGCGACTACCGGCAAGGGCACTGCCGGCAGGAGCTGGCGGTGCGCTTGTTGAGCGAGGAGATCGGACGGGACGGCCGGGCGGTGCTGCGGGCGAGCGTGCCGGCGATCAACCTGCTGCTGGCGGGGATGGACGTCGACGTGGAGGACCACCAGGCGGCAAAGGACGAGATCCTGCGCCGTCAGGTACGCACAGGGCGGTGGGGCAGGGCGGAGGAGAGCGCGGGAGAGAGCCTGAAGCTGTCGCTGGCGTACGCGGAGCGAATCCGGATGGTGCTGCGCGAGACCGAACGCGACGTACGAGCCGTGGACTGGGGACAGCATGTACCCGACCTCCTCGATTCGGCGCGCAGCCACCTGCTGGAGCGGCAGCGGGCCGAGCAGGGGCTGATCGAGCTGATGCGTACGGCACGCGACGGGATCCAGGAAAGCGATGTACTGCTGACCTGCATGCGCATTCTGCAGTTGCTGCAGCGAGCGCATCACCGGCACTCGCAGCTGCTCGAAGAGGTGGTCGGAGCGAGATCGACGTTCCTGCACTCGCAGGCTCAGCAGCGTTTCCGGCCGATCCCCCGGTTGTCGCGCGTGGCTCTGCAAAACGATGTCCTCGCTCCGCTGCTGGAGCTGAGCGCGGCAGAGGCCGTCGCGGTGACTGATGTGTTCACCGATGCGTTGAGCGGGCCGCTCGTGACACACCTGCCGCGGCTTCGGGATTGGTGGAGCCTGCTGCTGGCGCCGGTGCGCGACAGCGGCGGGACGTTCCAGGACGACGAGATCGTGGAGCTGACGGACGACGATCTGACGGCTGACGCTGCGGGCCACAGCGATCTCGACTACGCGCAGGCTCGCAGGGTGCTGTCCTCGGCATTGGCCGGCCCCGTGAGGCTGTCGCAGCTGCTGGCGGTCGCGCTGTCCTCCGGGGCGGAAGTGGCGGACGTCGTGGCGCTGACGGTACTGGGCGCGTTCGCCCCGGACCCCGAAGGCGAGGACGAGGAGAGCGGCGTGCACGACCTGTCGGACCTGCTGGGGGAACAGCTGGTGGTGCTGGACGACGGAGCGTGCTTCGACGGCGGGCGCTACGGGGGCAGCGATCTGCTCGTCGTTCCGGCTCACCGTCTGATCGACGAGGACCTGCTTGAGGAGGCTGTGGCATGAGCACGGTTGCGGCTCGCGATGACCTGCAGGACGCTGCGGAACTGGTGCGATACGGGTGCCGGCCGCGGCTGCGACCGCTCTCCGATGCGCGCTACCACGATCTGCTGCAGCGCTACCGGATGGACAAAGGCTTCCGGGACAGGGTCGAGGCTATCGGCCAGGGGCTGGGGGTGCAGGTGATTGCCGCACACACCCAGGAGGGGCTGGTTCTGCACGCCCTGGACGGGGGCCTGTTCACCTACCGGATCAAGCACGATCTGAAGCGGTCCGCGGAGCGGCGTCTGATCCTCGGGCTCGTGCACATCGCGATCGCGGCTCGTGTGTATCCGACCGAGCACGATCTGGAGGACGAAACGGTCAAGCGCATCAGTGTCGGCGAGGTGGACGCCTTTCTTCGGCACCTCGTGGAGCAGCTGAGGGAGGCGTCGAAGGACGCGGACGGTTTGCCGGTGCCCGAGGCGGCGGTCGATGCCGTGTGGCGGATGTATGCCATGCGGCCTCCGGCGAAACCGACTGCGGCCAGGCGCGGCGTCACTCAGACCAGCACGCAGAGTGTGATCGCTGAAGCGCTGGAGTGGCTGGTGCACCAAGGCATGGCGCTGCCGGCCCCCGAGTTCGGCCCCGGGCACTACCGGTTGCTGCACCGGTTCCGGTTGCAGGTCAGTGAGGCGGCAGCGATGCCGGCGTTCGTGACCTTGCGCGACATCCGGCGTGCCCAGGACGCCGGCATGGCTGCCCCTACCGACACCGAGGAGATGTGAGATGCACCGTCTGCGGCGTCTTTGGCTGGTGAACGTCGGACATGAGGCGGCGGGCTTCAAATCGCTGCTGCTGGATCTGACGGGCGGGACGAGCCATGTGGATGGCAGGGCGATGCCCGCTGTCGATGTGATCCTGTGGCTGCGCAACGGCGGCGGCAAGTCGAGCCTGCTGTCGTTGATCTTCAGTCTCTTCCTGCCTGCGAAGAACGACTTCATCGGCCACAAGAAGGGCAAGTCTTTGGCCGACTACGTGCCCGACCAGAAGGTCTCCCACGTCGTCGCCGAGTGGGAGGACACCTCTCTTCCCCGCAGGGGAGCTGCTCTGGTCACGGGTGGGGTCTACCAGTGGCAGGACGGTCACCGCCCGGCTGACGTGGAGACCGGCTGGGAACTGCTCATCCGCCGCTGGTACTCCTTCAAACCGCTGCCCGGCATCCTCGATCTGGAGAGCCTGCCGATGCGCTCCGAAGCGGGGCAGCTGACGCAGAGCGCGTTCCTCAAGAAGCTGGCCGCCGACGGCAAAGCCCACCGTGCGCTGAGCCTGCGCATTGCCCCGGACCAGACCGAATGGCGCACCCTGCTGACCGACCTCCGCCTCGACCCGGCCGTGCTGCGGATCCAGCGGGACATGAACCGGGAGGAGGGCGGGATCACGGAGCTGTTCCAGTTCTCCACCTGCGAGGATTTCATCAACTTCCTCATCGATCTGCTGTGTGACCCACGGGACCCTGTCGTGGTCCGGGCCTCGTTGGAGGCGACGGCATCGAAACTGGCACGGCGCCCCGGGCGCGAGAAGGAACGAGGTTTTCTCTCCGCGGCCCTCCTGGCGCTCAAGCCGGTCACCGAGCACAGTGCTCTGGCGGCCGAGAAGCAGGACCTGCTCACCCAGCAGGTATCAGTGTCTTTGCGCGTGGAACAGCATCTGTCCGCCCGAGCCGAAGCACTGGGGAATGCAGCGGTACAAGCCGAGTCCGAGGCCGCTGCGGAACAGGCTGCGGAAGCTGATGCCAAGGCGCATGCCGCGCAAGAGGAACGGCACCTGGTGGTACTGGCCGGACAGGCCGCGCAATGGGCTGCCGACGAAGCGGGAACGGACCTGGAGCGGTGCGAGCAGAAGGCATCCGCGGAGCAACTCGTCCACCAGGCATGGGAGCTGGTGGACACAGTTCTCGACCTCGATGCACAGCGGCAGGAGGAACAGCGCCTCAGGCAGCTGCTGGAGCTCCAGGACGTGAAGCAGGCTCCTTTGCGCTCATCCATGGAGGCGGCGGGAGCAGCTCTGCGAGACAGACTGTCCGGCGCGGTCGACCAGCTGGCGGTCGAGATTGCTGAAGCCCGCCGCGGCCGCGATGAGGCGACGGCTGCGCGCAAAGCGGCGGAGAAGGGCCATGCGGGGGCGAAGAAGGGTGAGTGGCAGGCGAAGGAGCAGCTGCGGCGGGCATCTGAGCAGCTGGCGGCGGTGGAAGCAGGTCTGGGTGCTGCACGTCAGGACGGGCTGATCGGACCTGACGAGGCGCCGGCTGATGCGCTGGTCCGCTATACGGACGAGGTCGCCCGAGTCGAGCAGCGCCTGGAGGACCGTCGCGCGCGGCAGGCGGAGTCGGTAGGTGTGCTGTCCGCTCTTGTGGACCGGCAATCGACGTGTACGGCGCGGCTGGCCACGGTCCAGGACCGCCATAGCGCGCAGTGGGACCGGCTGAGTGCTCTGCAGGCGGAGAGACGCGAGCTCGCTTCCAGCCCGCGCCTGCTGGAGCTGGCCTGTGCCGAGGCCGGAACGGTGCTGGACCTGGACGATGTCGCCGGGGATTTGCTGGATCTGCTGGCTGAGGCCGGTCGGTGCTGTGATGCCCGGATGCTGCAGGAGCAGGTCGAGGCCGCCGACGACCAGCGCGCCGTCCGCGGCCTGGGGGAGGCCGGTTTCCTTCCCGGTGCGGCGGAGGTCGAGCGGGCGGTGGAGCGCCTGCGGGCGCTGGGCGCGCCTGCGGTGTCGGGGCTGCAGTTCCTGCGGGAAGCGTTCCGTGCCGACGAGCACGCGGCGGTGATCGCAGCTGCCCCGCATCTGATCGGCGGTGTGGTGGTGTCGGGGCCGCTTCCTGACGGCGAGGATCTGGCCGCGCTCGCGCGGCGTGCGGGAGTCACGGCATCGGTGATCGCTGTGAGTGATGACTCCCAGGCCCGGCGGGTGATCGCCCAGGCGGATGAGGGCACGATGGTGTTGCCGGTTCACCCCGGGCTGCTGGAGCCGGGCGCCGCCGATCGGGAGCAGCTGAGGCTGGAACATCGGCTGGAGGGGCTGGAGGAGCGGGTGCGGGACCTGGTCCGTTCCAGGGACGCGGATGCTGCTCTGGCACGTCGTCTCCAGGCTCATGTGGATGTCTTCGGCGCCGGCCCGCGTGCAGTTCTTGAGGCGGCCGTTGCCCGTCTGGAGCAGGAAGTCGACACGCTGCAGCAGGAGCTGGGTCTGCTGAGAGAGCAGGCTCGCGACGCGCGTGAGCAGGCGGACCTGCTCGGGCCGGAGATCAGTGCGCTCCTCGCGCACCTGGGGACGCTGAGGGATCTCCTTCCCCGGGTACGGGAGTTTGCCTCCACGCTGGAGCGGGTGGTACCGGCCTGCCATGCGGAGATGTCGCAGGCCGGCAAGGTGCTGCCGCTCCACAAGGCTGAGATGCGCCGCTATGAGCAGGCCCGCAGGGCAGCCGAGGCCCGCCAGGACGTGGTGCGTGCGGTGCTCCAGCAGGCTGAGGAGCGTCAGCAGCGCCATGCTGCGGAGATCATCCGGCTGCGTGCGGTGCTTCCGGAGGAGTGCGGCCACTCACTGAGCGTGGCCGAGCTGGCGGCGATCCCTCTGGACACCTTGCGCAGCCGCTTCGAGCAGGCGCAGCGGGACTGGCAGGGGGAGATCGGGGATGCCACACTGCGGGCGAGGGCGGAGGGCTGCGCCGAGAGAATCATGGCCCTCACCGGCGCTCTGGCGCGCAAGCCCGCGGACGTGTGCGGCATGGCTGAGCGGCTCGCCCGCACTGCGCACGCCAGTGATGTGGAAGAGCGTTCCCGCAGGCGGGCAGAGGCGGCGGCCGGCCACGATGCGGCGGTCGAGCGGCGTGGCGTGGCCCGAGAGGCGCAGAGGAAGGCGGACCAGGCGCGCGATGCGGCAGCGGCCAGGGTGGAGGCGCTCGATCCTCCCTGTGGCGCTGCGGACGCGGACCGGGTGGGTCCCTTCCGGGACGCCGCCGACGCGTTCGCAGCGCAGGCTGCTGCTGCCCGGTCGGTCGAGCTGGCTCATGAGGCTTGCCAGAAGCACCAGCTGCGGGTTCGAGACCTGGGCATCGCCGTCGAGAAGGCGAAGAGCGCAGCCCACCGGATCGGCCGGTGTGCTCAAGGGGTGAGGGACGCGGCCGGTCGTCACGGTGGCACGGAGCACCATACGGCGCCGGACACGGCGGATGCCGCACATCTTGATGCGTTGCTGAGCGGTCTCGCTGAGCCTTTGCGGATCAGTGTCTCCTCGCTGGCTTCGCTGTCACCTGAGCAGGCTGAGGCTTTGGAACAGGTGGTGGTCAGAGCTGTCGATGCCGTGGCACAGGCCCGTGACGGTGCACGCAGGAACTTGGAGAAGTCGGTGCGCAGGGTCCACGCCCTCGTGCACGACCAAACGCACCGCGACGTGGTCGAAGGACAGCTGCTGGAGCGGCTGATGAACGACCTGGGCTATCCGGCACGGCTGGCGGAGCTGATCGAGGAGATCGAGCTGCGGGAGAAAGTCGTCATCGGTGAGCTGGCCGAACTCGCCGACGACCAGCTGATGGTCGTGCAGACCTGTCTCGCGCTGGTGAAGACCGTGCTGGACGACCTGCAGCAAGTGGCCCGCCACTCCCGCCTGCCTCAGGGACTGGGAAGCTGGTCGGGGCAGCAGTTCCTCAGCCTGGAAGTCCGCCACCTGCCCGGCGACGAAGTTCTCAGCCGACGGCTGTCGACAGAGATCGACCGGATGACCGCTGCTGTCGCAGGAAGCACCGCGGCAAAGGCCACGGCTCTGCCGGATGCCATGACTCTGACCAAGGAGCTGGTTCTGGCGGCACTGGGAGGACGCGGCAACATCGTCGCGAAGATCATCAAGCCGACACAGTCCCTCGACGTCGTACAGCGCAACTCGGTCACCCAGATCCAGAAGTTCAGCGGCGGCGAACTGCTCACCGTGTCGGTCCTGCTGTACTGCACTCTGGCCCGGCTGCGTGCGGCCAAGCAGGGCCGCAAGGCGACAGGAGGTGTGGGCACCCTGGTGCTGGACAACCCGTTTGGGAAGGCGAACTACGCGCCGTTCATCGGTTTGCAGCGCAAGGTCGCCGCCGCCCACGGCATCCAGCTCGTCTACACCACGGGCTCCAACGACCTGCCCGCCCTGGAACGGTTCCCGCTCATCATCCGCCTGCGCAACGGATCCGACGCCCGAACCCGTTCCCAGTACGTGCAGATCACCGACCGATACGGGGACGCCGTCAACCGCGGCCTGCAGCGCGCCCACGAAGAGGGCATCACCTCCGCGCGTCTGCACCGCCGCAGCGACCTGGACACCGAGGAGGACATCGGCCCGGGTATCCCGCATCAGAGCAGCGAGAGCGAAGCCGAAGACACTGAGGGTGACCAGTGACACCGGCCGACCGCATGATTGCCTTCCTCGTCGACCAGACGGTGAAGCGAGTCGACTTCGACCTGCTGGCCCAAGCCGCCGATGCAGGCGACTCCAGCCTCTCCACCTCCCCGCTGCGGCGCCGAATCCTCGCCGGCGCCGCAGCGGAGCTCGCCGGCTCAGGGGTTGTCCGGCTCCCCGCCGCCCGCGGCCGCGGCTGGGACCGCAGCGCCGAACCACCACTGCCCTTCTGGGTGGACCGGCTCACCCTCCGACCGACCCGGGCCGGACGGCCCGGGCCGCGGGCCTGGGTAGAGGCGCTTGCCTTTGCCGCGCATCAGCCGCTGAGCCGGGCAGACCTTGAACTCCTCTCCCCCATCAATGACCACCTGCGCGACCACCCGGATGCCGAACCGGTCCCGGTCCCGGAACGCTCCTACGAGTTGTACGGCGATGAGAAACGGCTCTCCCGCATCGCCTCCCATCGTCTGGTCACTGCGGGCTTTCTGAGCATCGCCGACCACCTGCGGGCGTTTCCCTCCCCCGCACCGCTGGCGATGTACGAGCTGGGGCCAGCGCCATGGATGCTGATCGTCGAGAACAGTGCCGCGTTCACCAGCCTGCGTCGCATTCTCAAAAGCTGGCCCAGACGCCAGGAGGTGGGCTGGCTGGCCTACGGCGAAGGCGACCACCTCATCGCCTCCCTCCCCACGTGTCTGGAGACATTCGAGGAACGCGACCACTACGCCGAGGACCTGATGCTGTACACCGATCTTGACCTCGACGGCCTCGAGTGCGCCCAGCAGGCAGCCGCCCGTGCCTGCGCAGCCGGGCTGCCACCACTTGTTCCGGCGGTCGGATTGTTCGGCCCACTCCTAACCCAATCGCCACGCGCTGTCCCGGTCTCGGACGCAGTCCGGATCCGATCAGCGGCAGCCTGGCTGCCCGAGCCTCTGGCTACCAACGTCTGCGAGCTTCTTGCACAAGGAAAAGCTCTCCGGCAGGAGGCTCTGCCGAAGCCTCGGCTGGAGCATCTGCTGTGTCCCGACCAGGCGCTACTGTCCCAGTTGCGGGAGCAGCAAAATCGTCCCGGACCTGAGGCACCAGCCACTGCGTGAGACACCTGGATTCGGCTGACTTCAAGCGAGTGTGGACGGTCACGTAATTCCCCACTGTCTTGACGTCGATGTGCACCGGCCCGGGAATGGTGCCGTCCTCCAGCAGCACTCCGACTTTGCCCACATGATGAGCCCTTCCCGACGTGACGGTCCCTCTCTCGCTCGCCCAACCAGGGGCGGGCTCGAACCCGCGCTGAATCCCGGAAGGGCGGGGCCCCCGGGGCAACATGCTCCCGGGGCCGCCTGTTGCCTGGTGGCGGTCACAGCAGCCCGGCGACCAAGGCGCCGAGCAGTGGAACCAGGGCGTCGATCGTGAGGTGGATCGCGCCGCAGCAGCCGGTGCTTGCGGCGGGCGATCCGCGAGAGGGGTCTGGATCCGTTCGGCCCGCCGGTCGGTGGCGAGGTCCGCCACCAGCTGCTTCGGCAGGCAGTCCGCCCAGTGGAGGAATGATCCCCTGCCCTCCTCCGCCGGGCCGAGCATCGGGCAGATGGCCAGCAGCACCATCACGAGCGCGACAACCAGGTCGCCGCCGCCGAGCCAGACCAGCGCGGTGGCGGCGCCGGTGAGGCTGCGTCCCTGGACGATGGCGGTCAGCACGGCCACGGTGACGGCCGGTGCAGACAGCAGCGCGGTGGCCTTGGCGTCGGTCAGGCGGGAAGCGCACGGGTTCGCAGCCTCTCGACGCATTCAGTGGCCCGGTCAAGGTGGGCAAGGGATTGCTGGTCCTGGTGTGGGTTCCGAGACTCGAACCCCTGCATAGGGTCTGTCGTGGCGCACAGCGGGATCGTTCCTGCTTGGCACATGCCCTGGTCAAGAGAGTCTGGATCCCGTGCTTCCAGTGCATCCAATGCGCCCCCTGAACGGGCTGGCTGAGCCGTTGCGGGTGGCGTGTACTAGTGGTCCGCCGCCTCACTTCCTACTGCCATAACTAAGGCCGCAAGCCGGATTGCGACGTCTTCAGACGACTCAGGAGAGGGGGAAGGTGATGAACACGACGCCGCCGCGAGCGGCATCCGGCCCTGACCTTGGTGCGGCCCGGCAACAGGTCGACTCAGTCCTGGTTGACTTCCTGGCACGCAAGACCGTCGTCGCCGCCGCCCAGCGCCTTCCCACCGAGACCATCGAGGCCCTTGCCGACTTCATCATGGCCGGCGGCAAACGGCTGCGTCCCACGCTCTGCGCCGCCGGCTGGCACGCCGCTGCCGGACAACAGCCGCCGCCGAAGGGCGTGTTGCAGGTTGCGGCCTCGCTGGAGATGTTCCACGCCTTCTGCCTCATTCACGACGACATCATGGATCACAGCCCCACCCGCCGCGGCCGGCCCACCGTTCACCGTGCCCTGGCCGACCGCCACATCACCTCCCGCCCTCAAGTCCTGGCCGAGCAGTTCGGCAACGCGGCCGCCATTCTCATCGGCGACCTCGCCCTGATCTGGTCGGACGAACTCATCCATACCGCCGGGCTCGCCCTCGGCCAGCTCACCACGCTCCTGCCCCTGCTCGACGCCATGCGCGCCGAGGTCGTGTACGGCCAGTACCTCGACCTCACCGGCACCGGCCGGCCGACCGACGACATCGGCCAGGCTCTGACCGTCATCCACTACAAGACCGCGAAGTACACCGTGGAACGTCCCCTGCACATCGGCGCGGCTCTCGCCGGTGCCGACGGGCAATTTCTCGCCGAGCTGAGCCGGTTCGCGCTGCCGCTGGGGGAGGCCTTCCAGCTCCGCGACGATCTTCTGGGCGTCTTCGGCGACCCTCAGCGGACTGGCAAGCCCGCCCTGGACGACTTGCGCGAGGGCAAGCACACCGTCCTTGTCGCCCTGGCCCTCCAAGCCGCGGACGACGCGCAGAAGCGGCTGCTGCACACCTTGTACGGCAGTGCCTGCGTGGATGAGGAGGACGCGGAGGCCGTGAGGGCGGTGCTGCGGGCCACCGGTGCGGACCAGGCCGTCGAGAGGATGATCACCGAACGGTACGAGCAGGCGCTCACCGCCCTCGGCAGCCTGCCCGCTCCCGCCGAGGCGCACAGCCAACTGCGAGCCCTGGCGGACAGAGCCGTCTGCAGGACGTCATGACGGGCGGCGCCGTCGACGGCTAACTGCCGTCAGCCGTATCCGGTCCTCCTGGGCCGCCTCGCACCCTTCGGAGACTCTCATGGTGAACCCGTCATCCGGGTTGGAGAACATCACCCACACCACGCTGGGTACCCCAGCCTTCGGGGCGTCAACTGGCCTGCGCACGTATATGCCGTGGGTTCTGGACCGTCTCCTCGACGGCCGGGCTTGGCAGACCTTTGACCCGTGCGACTATCTCATCGAAGGCGCCACCCTGGAGTGGATCTACGAGGCTGGTCTCTTCCGGCCCGACGAGTACACCAACTTGCAGGCGTACTGCATGCCTTTGCTGGCGAACCTGTGGTGCCTGGGAGAGGACGATGAGGTCATCGACGTCTTCGTCCGCAGCATGGCATGGATCTCCGCCCTCGACGACAAGATCAACGAACTGGGCCGTCCGCTGGCCGCTTATACGGGTACTTGCGGGAAGATCATTCGCACTGGCGAGTTGCCCGACGATGCGAACCTGTATCACCGTGCCGGACTGGATCTACGTCGTCACCTCATCGCCATGGGCGCAGAAGCAGTCCTGGAAGAATTCGCCGAAAGCATGGACATGTTCCTTTCCGCTGTCGAGCGTGAGGAGCGCTGGCGGTCAACGGGCCACCTGCCGACGGTCGCCGGGTATCTCAGGAACCGGCAGGCCACCATAGGTGTCTTCCCTCACCTCCCGCTGCTTCGGCTCAAGAGGGCCATGCCTTCGCCAGGCACACCCGTCTCGACTGCACTGGGACAGTTACGCTGGACAGTCTGCCGGCTCATCGCCGTGGAAAATGACCTGCTCAGCTCCCACAAGGAAGAACGCGACGGCACGTTCCAGACGCTGCTGGAGGTCATCAAACGCGCCTACGGAACCGATACCGGTGGAGCCCTGGCCTGCGCCCTGGCCATCGGTTCCACGTTGCGGGACCAGCATGACCAACTGCTCAGGGCGATCTGTGAAGACCCAGGCGAGCCTGCCTCGAGCCGCCGGTACGCCGAGGCCATGGGCACATGGGTCGACAGTCAGACCAACTACGAACTTTCCGCGCCTCGTTACGGAATGGCCGACTTCCTTGGCGCCAGTTGGCCAAAACCTCTGTCGGGCCCGGCTTGATCCGATCAGCAGCGTGCGCATTTCGCCCTCCAGGCGAAGGATCATCTGCCGACAGGCGGCCGACACGTCCGGGGGTGGGGAGAGATTGTGGCAGCGCAGCGGATGGATGTCCCCTCCCCCGGTCCGGGCCACTCCGCCGCCGGACGGATCGCATCATCGGCCAGGCGCCTGCCGCGCCGGGAGGGAATCGCCTGACAGGTGGCTCGGGAGCGTGGGGAGTCGAGGTGCTCCCGCACCGGTCCCGCACAGGTCAAGGCCAGGGCCGTTCGGACGGCTCCGAGAACGATCAGTGGCCCAACGGGGGCCGGGGCTCGGCCTGGCCGGCCCGGCGGGACTGCCCCTGGGTGATGCGCCTGCTCATGAGGGTGATTGCCGCCCAGGTGATGAGCGACTCGGAGTGCTGGATTTGGCGCTCGATCTTCCTGACGACGGCTCTCTCCGTATCGGCCAGTCCAATCGCCCCTGCGTGATTCTGCTGGAGCCAGCGGAGCGAGCGGGGCGCCGTCGGGCGAACCCTTGCGGCGTCACCCGATCAAGTTCAGCAGTCTGACGGATCTGGCGGTTACCAGATTCCGTCGATGACTTCCTCGAACGCGAGGTGCTACTGCGGGTCCTCGTCGGCGAACGGCAGCGCGTCGAACACGGTGATGCGGGCGCGCAGGTCGTCAACGCGCTCCTCGTCGTCCTCTTCCAGGGCTCGGCGCAGGTTCTCGAACGCGGTGATGGCGTAGACGGGGGATTCGACGTCCCGGTGCAGGGGGCGGTGGGTCATGTGGGTCGAGCCGTCGCCGAGGGCGTAGACGGTTCCGGAGTCCGGGTCGAGTCCGAGGGTCGTGTCGGCGGACATGCTGAGCACGAGCCAGTTGCGGCACTCGTCGGGAGCGGTCCCCACTTGCTGTACGAGCGGTGGATGTCGATGTGGTCGTCCGCGCGCAGGCTCGCCTTCGACATGAACCACTCGGTGTCGGGCAGGCCGACCGTGCCGAGCAGGTGTGCGGTGCGGACATCGAGGCATAGGTGGGGGGTGGTGTAGCGCGGGAAATAGATGACGCCTGTGAGTCCGGATGCGGTGCCGGATGAGACCCCTCTGGTCCGTGCCTGGGTACGCGGGAACCCCGGCAGGGCACCCGGCATCCACTACGACAATTGGGAGAACCTGGGCAATCAGGAGCAGCAGCGACGCCACCGATGGCTGCAGCGCCACGGCCGCTGCCCCGTTCAGCTCCTGGACCTGGAAGCCGGCCTCATCCTCAGCACGGGCCTGCACATCCTCGACTGGGGTCCGCCATCACAGACCACAGCGCCCGGACCAGACACCACAGGTCATGGGTAGACCCCACCCGCGCCTGGATTACGTCCCGATGCACGGCAATGCCAACAGGCGCCTCGCGGAACTACTGGAGGCCGGCGAAGCCGATACCCTGCTCCTGGCCGTCGCCAGCCTGGAGCAGATCGGCCGCAGGGACGTCATCACCATCATCCTGTCGACCGAATCGATGATGCCGCCGATCGGCTCCGACGTCCTCGCGCTCCTGTGTGAACGTCAGGGAGCGGCTGTGTAGTGCACGACGGTCGATTCGCATGCCTCCGCGTACACCTTCAGGGCGTCAACTTCGGCCTGGTCCGCAGCCAGACCCCAGCGCAGCTTCGTGGCGGTCCACTCGCCGACGTACCGACAGTGGACATCGGGCAGCGGCGGCATCCACTCGGCGGGGTCACGGTCGGCTTTCGCCTGGTTGACGCGGTCGGTGACCGCGATGAGCGAGGTGGTCGCGTCCTGGTCGTTCGCGTACGCCTCTCGGCGCGTGGCGGTCCAGGCACTCGCGCCGGAGTCCCACGACTCGGCAAGGGGCACGACGTGGTCGATGTCGACATCCGTCGCGTCCGTCAGAGTTCGGCCGTCGTAGTAGCTGAACCAGCGGCCCCCGGTGAGCTTGCAGCGTTCACCGACCAGCGGGGCCTCGATGGCCTCGGAGAGTAGGACTTCGTTGCGGGTGTGGCAGCCGTCGGTCGCGTTAAGCCCCTTGTTCCAGTGCTTGAAGGAGTCCCTGGTGTACCCGGTGCGGTCCTCGACCTCGATCGGGAGCTGGTCGACGGCGTCGGCGAGCGGCAGTACAGCCGCGGCCGGCGGCGCAGCCTGGGCGGCCGAGGCCGGGGTGGAGACGGCGAGGGGGGTAAGGGCGAGGAGGAGCGCGGCGCTGCGGCGCGCAAGGTTCTTGATCACGATCCGAAAGCCTGCCGTACCGGTGGCCTGCGTCGTGCGGAAGGGGGCGGGCGCGATCCGTCATCCGGGTGGTGGATTCACCGGCGAAACGATCAGACATCGC
Source organism: Streptomyces sp. NPDC004435 (assembly GCF_042873895.1). Classification (NCBI taxonomy): domain Bacteria; kingdom Bacillati; phylum Actinomycetota; class Actinomycetes; order Kitasatosporales; family Streptomycetaceae; genus Streptomyces; species Streptomyces sp. NPDC004435. Next base: position 46,814 of record NZ_JBIAMB010000016.1, read on the forward strand.
AGCAGGTTGACGTCTGCTTCGTACTGTCTTTCGGCGCTGGTCCCTGCCGCACTGGCGGACGGATCGCGTCTGGGGCGCGTGCCCGTGTCAAGGGCAGGGAGAGGTGCCGTCCCTCCCCCGTGGTCCCGTCGTCAGCACCTCATGCCAGGAGTCCGCAGAGTCGCACGAGGAACCAGCGCAGAGGGACGGCGCGGTATGCGTTTCCGGGAGGTTGGCGCAGGCGGCTGCGAGCGTTGCCGCGAGGCCCGGACGTCTGGACCTCGGAGTCCCTGCCGCTGCTACCTGTGCGTGGAGGGGCCGGTGGCCGGGCTTCGGATCGACACCCGACCCGGTACGCCTGCTGAAGGTGTCCATCATGGGGTGGTACCCAGCGGATGAGGAAGCGCCGAATCCCACTGTGCCCATGGCCGTTGTCCTTGCCCCAATCTGCCGCGGGGTACATGGCGCCTTCCACCGCCTGCCCGCTTGCGCCCACTCTGCACTCGGGCTGACCACCGACCAGGCCGAGGCCCAGGTCGAGATCGACGCTCGAAGGACCTGGGCTCAACCCTGCGAGGCGACCACCGTGCTCTGTCTCCCCTCATCATCGCCGCCCGAAAACGTACCGTGCCCCACACCGAAGGGTGTGGGGCACTGGGGCAACGGCGCCAACGACCAGTCGGCTCGTGTTGCCCGCTACGCAGCCAACCGTATCTGGAGAGCGACAGCTCTGCGACCGCCCTTGGCAGTTACCACGCGAACGAGCGAAAGCGTCGCATCCCCTGTGATGCTGTCATTGACAAAGCCAGAGGACAGCAGGGCTTTTGGCGTCATCGCAGCCCTGTGTACCAACTGTCTAGGGCGGCGGATCTCGATACAGACCCTGCTGCCATCATGTAGTGCGATCTGGTGCGCAAACGTCGTCCACCTCGATCAGCCGATGGACTGGTGCCAGAAGTGGGTCGGCTGACCAGTACTTCTCTGCTTGAAGAGGAGGCGAGGGAGGGCGGCGAGCCTGTGGACAGGCCGCGATGCCGAGTGTGCGGTGGAGGGATTCACGGGCGGCCGGCTCGATCCGCAGCGGGGCGAGGGCTGACTGGACTCGCTGACGTACTCCTTGGCCCTGGAGGAGCGGACACGGGCGAGGATATCCACGGATAGGTTGGTCAGGGTCAGGCCGCGGTCGAGGTCGCGGTCCTTTTGATGGGCGGATCTCACGGTCGCCAGCCTCAGCCCGACCGATCGGGTGAGCACTCCGATGGGCATGGCTGCGGCCTGTTGGTTCGAGGCCAGGGCGGTGTCGGGGTTCAGATCGCGGAAGATCTCGGCGGCGTCAGCCGCCAGCCTTGTGTGGTGGTAAAGGTCGATTCATGCGGGCTCTGAGCCGCTGGCGGTGGTGTCCGACTGGCTCACGAGTTCTCGGAGGAGGCGAAGGCTCGTGATGCAGCCCTGGCATCCAGCTCGCGGGCGCGGGGTTCGATGAGGTTGGCGAACGCGAGGACTCTCGACGCCGCCTGTCCCCGGTGCCGCTCGAAGGACCTGGGTCGATGTCGATCGCTTCATAGCCGAAGCCCCGCAGGAGGGACTGCATGGCCATGGTGGTCGGCGCGGAGGTGTGGATGCGGCACACACTCGTCGAAGGCCGACCAGGAACCCGTACCCTGCACATCACATGGCCGGTTACCTCCTGTCCGGTTCCCCCTTCCCAAGGAGTTGTTCGTGTCTGTTACCACTGCACCCGATCACAGCGTCGATGCGACGACTTCGGCACTCCAGAGGGAACTTCCTCAGCTGGAGCAGCGACAGCAGGAACTGGAGAAGGAGTTGGCCGCGGTTTCGGACCGCGCCCGGGCGGTCCGCACTGCGCTGACGGCGCTGCTGGCACTCACCGACACGCCTGCTCTCCGGACCTTGCAGGCCGCACCGGAACCCTCTGTGGTGAAGGACGAAACCGCAGCCGAGACGGCGGAGGCGCCGGCACCTCAAGAGGCCGCACCGGTGCCCGCGCCGCGGAAGGCCACAGCCGCGCGCGCGGTCGGCAAGCGCAAGACCTCGCCGGCCAAGGCGAACAGTCAGAAGGAACGTTCTTCCGCGAAGAAGCCTCCCGTGACGGCCTCTGCCCCGAAAGCCATCCCCTCTGCGAAGGAGCCTGGTGGCTTTACGGAGCAGGTGATCGCCATTCTCACCCACTCACCGGAGAAGCCGATGCGTGCGCGGGACGTCGCCCAGGTGCTGGGTCGTGATTCCTCGACGGGCGCCGTAAACGCCGTCCGCAGCACGCTCGACCGCCTCGTGGCCACCTCACGGGCTGTCCGCGCCGGCCGTGGCCTCTACCAGGCCCCTACCGCCTTCTGATCCGGTCACGGCCATTCGGCACCGGAAGCGCCTCCTACACGCACCGGTTCTGCGCTTCCGGTCACTCAAAGCGCGTTGTGTGCGGGCAGGGTGACGCCGTCGACATCTGCTACCAGATGGTCCGGGAATGCGTTGCCGACCGCCACCAGGAGCTCCGGTTGTAGGCCGCAGGGAGTCGTGGACGCGTTCGTCCGGCAGACCCACGAGCCTGGTGCCGAGGCAGAGTTCGACTGCGGGAAGGTCACGGTGGAGCTGGTAGGCGAGCTGGTGACCTGCAACCTGTTCACGTTCCAGCCGTCGTATCGGGCAAAGCCGCCCTTTCGGTCGCCGGTGTGTTGTGTGAGATCACTACGCCAACGACCAGGGGCCCTGCCTCGTCATCCCCTCGCCGACCAGCTCATTTCCCCCTCCAGCACAGGATGAAAAAGGATCAAGGGCGAGGGAATTCACCACGCCGATTTTGGCATCGCCCGAATTCTCCTCGCCCTCGCTAGATTAACCTGCCAGCGGTACAGCAGCTCACCATGCCCCACACCACTCAGAGATCATCTACGTGGCGGACAGAGCTTAGTTGATGGTCCGGTAGTGGTTGGCGCCACCCCACAGGTTGAGGGGGTCCAAATTGTTGTCCTCTTCTCCTGGTTCCAGCGTGACGAGGGGAACCAGGCAGAGTCCACTGGCGTAGATCGCTATGGCGGGACCACTCGGCCCAGAGGTGTTCCGCGCGGAGAGGATGCGGTTCGGGAGCTCTTCGCACACTCCACCGGTGTCCTCCAATGCCACCGTGCTGCCCCCGAAGTTTCGGGCCTGGTAGCCGGCACCCACCACGGTCTGCATCTCTGCGTCATCGGTGCTGGCAGGAACGACAGCCACGAGCCCCAGGGTTGCCGGGACTGCCAGTGTCAGCGCCATTTTCTGGATCGGATTCACTCGGGATGCTCCTTCCACGGATTCGGCCCGCTGCCCCGATAGGAATGCCAGCGCAGCCAATCACTCAAAAGCGAGTGTAGGGCTTCAATTGCTTCTGCACTACGGCCGAAGCGCCGCGCTGGAATCACCAGGGGTAATTCGCAGCGTATCTAGTACTACGAGAGAGACGGCGCACGCCTGGCGCGAATTACGCGCCCCCGAGGGCGCCTAAGGATCGTGCTGACGTTGACCGTCAGCCAATAGCGGAGGTTCTCAGGGCGGGCAACCTCATGGTCCGCGACCAGGCGGCCACCGGCACAGGATTCTGGCGTGCCTAACGAGTTCGTAAACCGTGGGCGTTGGGGCGTCGAAGCAGACAGGATCGGCGTTCGCCTCCACTATTGCGGGTGCGGACCGTGGTCTGTTGGTGAAACATCGAACGATGAAACCGCCCGCGGCCGTGGTGGACACCCACAGCGTGAAGACCTCGGGCAACGTGGCCGAGACCAGCCAGAGCATCGAGGCCGGCAGGAAAATCAGAAGACGCAAGCGCCGCCTGAACCCACGTGCTGCAGCAGGCGCGTGCTTCGTCTTCAGACGTCCTCGGTTCGAGCCACGCGAGCGACCCAATCCCCGCCTCAGCCGTGCCCTGTGAGATTCAGGTTGCCAGAGGAAGGTGGGTCCGTAGTGCCGCGCCAGTCGCCACTCACTGCACCGAGTCACTCATGTAGAGGCCCGTTTGACCAGTTCCGTGGGCAGGATGACCGCCGCCGGGTCGTCGCCGCCGATCTGGGCGAGCAGGACACGGACCATCTCGGAGCTGATGCGGTCCCACGGCTGCCGCATGGTCGTCAGCTCGGGCCTTGCGGAGAGTGCGGCAGGGGAATCGTCGAATCCGCCGACTGCCACGTCTTCAGGCACCCGCCGTCCGGACCGGTGTAGTGCGGCCAGTACGCCCTGCGCCATCAAGTCGGAGGCGACGAACACGGCGTCCACGTCCGGCGCCCGATCGAGCAGTCGCTCGGCGGCCGATTCGCCGCTGGCCCTGCTGTAGTCGCCTGACACGATCAGCCGATCGTCGACCGTGAGCCCCGCGTCGGTGAGTACCTTCTTGTAGCCGGCCAGGCGCTCGATACCGCCCGGGGTGTCGAGCGGGCCGGTGACCGTTCCAACCCTGCGTCGTCCCAGGGTGAGTAGGTATCGCACCATTTCGCGGGCTCCGTCCCAGTCGTCGGCGGCGACGTAGCTCACTTTTGAGCCCAGGCCGATAGGCTTGCCGCATACGACCAGTGGCACGCCCGCCTCGCGTAGCTCCTGGGCAACGGGGTCGCCGGAGTGGCTGGAGACCAGTAGCACTCCGTCGACATGTCCGGCGGTGATGTAGCGGGTGATCCGCCGCCGTTCGTCCTCGTTCCCCGCCAGCATGAGTAGCAGCGGGATGTCGTGCGCGGCGAGCGCCTGGGTGCAGCCGCGCAGGAGGACGTTGATGTTGGGGTCTTCGAAGAACCGTTCCTGGGGCTCGGTGAGCAGGAAGCCCACTGAATCGGAACGTCCTGTAATCAGTGAGCGTGCGTGTCGGTTGACGACGTAGCCTGTCTTGCGGATGGCCGCGTTGACGGCCTGTTGGGCAGCGGAGCTGACGTAGTGCCCGCCGTTGAGCACGCGTGAGACGGTGCCGCGCGAGACTCCCGCCTCGCGCGCCACGTCGTGGATCGTCGGCGGTCTGCGCCGGCCCCCTGCTGCAGTCATGGTCATGACTTTACGGCCCCGGAGAGAAGGTCCAGGCTCCAGAACCGCTGGATCACCAGGAACAGGGCGATCAGTGGCAGCACCGCAAGGAACGCGCCTGTGATGACGAGTGTGTACAGTGCCGGCTGGCTTGAGCCCTGCTCCAGCAACGTGTAGAGGCCTAGTGTGATCGGGAACTTTTCGTCGTCGCTGAGCATGATGAGCGGCAGCAGGAAGTTGTTCCATACGGCGACGAACTGGAACAGGAACACCGTCACCAGGCCAGGGAGCATCATGGGCAGCGCAATGCGGGTGAAGATCCGCCACTCGCTCGCCCCGTCCATCCGGCCTGCTTCCACCACGTCCGCCGGCACGGCGGCGGACGCGTAGATCCGCGAGAGGTACACGCCGTAGGGCGAGAGGATCTGCGGGAGCAGCACCGACAGGTAGGAGTCAGACAGGTTCACCTGTGCCAGCAGCAGGTACTGCGGCACGGCGAGGATCACCGGTGGCATCAGTACGGCCGCGAGCATGATGTTGAACACCGACTCGCGTCCGCGGAAGGAGTAGGTCGCCAGCGCGTAGCCGCTCAGTGCGGACACCGCCGTCGACAGCAGGGCACCGAGCCCCGCGTACAGTGCGGAGTTTGCCATCCATTCCCAGTAGATGCCGTCGCGGTAGGCGTTCAGTTCGTGCAGGTTGCTGGAGAATCCGGTGCCTGGCAGGAAGGTGAACGTGGAGAACAGTTCCTGGCCAGTTTTGGTTGCTGCGATCACCACCCACGCTACGGGTAGCAGGCAGTACAGCGCGCCCAGCAGCAGCGTCGCCGTCGGGACCAGGGCGATCCGGCGACGCGGCGGAGGCACCTGGGCGGTGCCTGGTGTGGTACCGGTGGTCAAGCTGGCTTCGCGGAGGGCCGTGGCACTCATGGGGTTGGCTCCTGACGGTTGCGGCGGGTCGCCGTCCTCAGGACTCCGAAGGAGAGCAGCAGCGTGGCGATGGCGATGAGTACGGCTTCGGCGGCGGCGGCGTAGAGGTCACCGGAGCCGAAGGCATCCCGGTAGACCTTCATCAGCGGACTCCATGTCGTGGAGACGGAGTTGGTGAGGGGTTTCAGTGTGGTCGGCTCGCTGAACACTTGCAGCGTCGCGATGATCGAGAAGAAGAAGGTGAGCACCAGCGAGGGCGCCACCATCGGGATCTTGATCCGGAGGGCGATCTGCAGCGGGGTTGCGCCGTCCAGCTTTGCCGCCTCGTAGACCTCGGCAGGGATGGCCTGCAGCGAGGTGTAGATGACGATCATGTTGAATCCGGTGCCGCCCCAGACGGCGATGTTGGACAGGGCGAGGTAGAGCGGTCCACCGTCCAGGAGGTCGGGTTGCGGCAGATTCAGCTTTTCCAGGACGTAGTAGAAGGGGCTGACGTCCGGCAGGTACAGGAAGCCCCACAGGAGTGCCGCCACGACGCCGGGGATGGCGTAGGGCAGGAAGATCGCGAGGCGGGTGAACGGGGCCAGGCGGACCCTTTCGGTGTCGAGCATCAACGCCAGCAGCAAGGCGAGCCCCAGCATGACGGGGACGACGATGCAGCCGTATCCGGCCACGCGCATCGCGCCGTGCAGCAGTTCGCTGTCGGTGAGTGCGTCGGCGTAGTTCTCCAGGCCGGCCCAGACCTCGCTGCGGGCGTGGGCTCCGAGACCGAGCCCGTGGACGTGCACTCTGCGGAAGCTGAGCCAGAGCGCGTAGCAGATGGGCAGGGCGAGGAACAGGATGAACAGGAGCGTTGCGGGGAGGAGGAAGACGAAGGGAGCTGACCTGGTTCTGCCCGGTCTCCTGTGTGAGGCAGCGGTCACGGAGCGACCTCGAAGCCCTGCTTCTTCATGTCGGCCACGGTGTCGGCCTGCATCCTTCGCAGTGCCGCACGGAAGTCCGACTTGTCTTGGGCCGCCGCCCCGAATGCGTCCTTGAAGGAGGTGTAGGCGACGTTCACGTTCGGACCCCACGCGGAGGGCGCGGTGGTCTCGGCGATGTCGGCGGCTTTGCTGTAGAAGTCGCTGTGGTTCGCGAAGAAGTCCGGCGGGTTTTGGAAGGCGCCGCTGAGCTGCGCGGACGTGGCTGCTGGGTAGATCCCGCTCTGTCTGGCGAGCGCGTTGAGCGCCTCGGCGTCGGTGTTCAGCCAGGCGGCGAACTTGGCGGCGGCGTCTTTGTGCTTGGAGTCGGTGGTGACGGCCGTTGAGGAGCCGCCCCAGCTGCCGGTGCGCTCCTCGCCCTTGGACCATTGTGGCAGCGGGGCCATGGCCCACTTGCCTTTTGTGGCCGGCGCTGCCGTGGTCAGGGTGCCCGGCGCCCACACCGCGCTGACCCACGCGATCTGTTTGCCAGTGTTGAGGGCTTTGTTCCAGGCGGGGGTGTACATCGGCTGGTTGTCGATGGCTCCCTCGTGGACCAGGTCGCCCCAGAACTTCGCGACCTTCTGTGTCGCCGCGTCGTCGATGCCGACCTTCCACTTGTCAGCGGAGATCGTCCACCATCGCGCACCTGCCTGCTGGGCCAGGCCTGCGAACAGACCGGAGTCGTTGGCGGAGAAGGTGGTCAGGGTCTTGTCCGGGGCCTTGTGTCTCAGCGCGCGGGCGGTCTGAGCGAACTCGTCCCAGGTGGCCGGCACTGCCAGGCCGTACTGTCGGAAGAGGTCTGCGCGGTAGTAGAACATCATGGGTCCGATGTCCTGCGGTATCGCGTAGACGGCATCGGTGCCCAGCGTGGTCTGCTGCCAGACACCGTCGGTGAACTTTCGTCTGACGTCGCTTACGTTCTTCGCGATGTCGGCCAGCGCGCCGTTGCTGACCAGGGTCGGCAGTGCCTGGTACTCCGCCTGTATCAGGTCCGGTCCCTTGCCGGCCTTGTGCGCGGTGAGGATCTTGGTGACCAGCGTGTCGCCGGATGCCTGCTTCTTCACCGTGACGGTGATCTGGTTCTTCTTGCCCGGGCCCTTGTTCCACAGGTCCACGACCTTGTCCATGCCGGGCGCCCAGCTCCAGTACGTCAGTGTGACCGGACCTGACTGGGCGTCGTCCTGGTCGTCGGACGAGCCGCAGGCGGTGAGTGCGGTGGCGCCTAACGCGACGACGGCGGCGGAAGTCACGAGCCGACGGGGCTTGGTGTACGGCATGGTTCTCTCCCCTGACCGGGGTCTCACGCTGGACGCGGAGACCTGTCATGCTTCTGTGATCGTGCACAGTAGAGAAGCTTCCCGGATGCTTGTCAACGTCTGCCACTGGCGCTTTAGTTGACATCAATCCACTGTCGAGACTGTGCTCGTTCCCAGATCATCAAACATCGATGGGAGAGATCGGTGCCGGATACGACCCCCTGGGGTCTCACGACGCTTGCCTTCGGCGGGGACTACAACCCCGAGCAGTGGGCGGAATCCGTCTGGCAGGAGGACGTCCGACTCATGCGTAGGGCCGGCGTGACGATGGTCAGCGTCGGGATCTTTTCCTGGGCCCTGCTGGAGCCGGCACCTGGGGAGTACGACTTCGGCTGGCTCGACCGGGTCCTCGACCTGCTGCACGAGAACGGTGTCCGGGTCGACCTCGGTACCCCCACCGTGGCGCCACCCGCCTGGTTCTACCGAGCCCACCCTGAGGCCCTCCCGGTCACCGCCGAGGGAGTGCGCCTCGAGTTCGGCTCCCGCGGCGCGATCTGCCACAGCAACTCCGACTACCGGGCAGCCGCCGCAAGCATCACCACTCGGCTCGCCGAGCGGTACGGCGACCACCCTGCGCTCACGATGTGGCATGTGCATAACGAGTATGGCGTCCCCGTCTCCTCCTGTTATTGCGAATCCTGCGCCGCGCACTTTCGCCTCTGGTTACGCAGCACCTATGGCACGGTCGACGTCGTCAACGACGCCTGGGGGACCAACTTCTGGGGCCAGCGCTATGCCAGCATCGATGAGATCAACCCGCCGCGCTTGGCCGCCACAGTCGCCAACCCCGCTCAGGCCCTGGACTATCGCCGCTTCGCCGACGCCACCATGCGCGAGAACTTCCGCGCCGAGCGCGACATCCTGCATCAGCTCTCACCTGGCGTACCGGTCACCACCAACTTCATGACCGCACTCAGCCAGTGCGACTCCGTCGACTACTGGGCGTGGGGACGCGAGGTCGACATCGTCACCAACGACCACTATCTCATCACAGACGGTCGCCGTACCCACGTCAACCTCGCCATGGCTGCTGACCTCACGCGGTCCGTCGCCGGAGGCGCCCCATGGCTGCTGCTGGAGCACTCCACCTCCGGCGTCAACTGGCAGCCCCGTAACCCAGCCAAGACACCCGGCCAGATGGCGCGCAACTCCCTGGCCCATGTCGCCCGCGGCTCCGAGGGCGCGATGTTCTTCCAGTGGCGACAGTCCCGGCGCGGCGCCGAGAAATTCCACTCCGCGATGCTCCCGCACGGCGGCACCGACACGCGCGTTTGGAACGAGGTCGTCGACCTCGGTTGCTCCCTCGCACGGTTGCGCGAGATCCTCGGCACCCGCACTCAGGCCGACATGGCCATGGTGTGGGACTGGCAGTCCTGGTGGGCGCAGAATCTCGACTGGCGCCCCAGCGAGGATCATGACGCCCGCGAACGCGCCGACGCATTCTATGAGGTCCTCTACGATCGCCATCTCACCGTCGACTTCGCCCACCCGGAAGCCGACCTGTCGCGCTACCCCCTGGTCGTCGTCCCCGCCCTCTACTCGATGACCGAGGCGGCAGGGAGCAACCTCAAGAGGTACGTCGAGCGCGGCGGAACACTGGTCGTGTCGTACTTCTCAGGCATTGTCGACCAGCACGACGCCGTCCACCTGGGCCCTTACCCCGGCGCGCTGCGCGACACCCTCGGCCTGATCGTCGAAGAATTCTCACCGTTGCTGCGCGACGAGCGGGTGGGGATCACCGGCCCCGGCGGCTACAGGCTGAGCGCTGACGTGTGGACCGAATTCGTCTCGCCGCGCGACGCCGAGACCGTGTGGAGCTACGCCGACGGACCGGCCGCCGGCCACCCAGCTGTCACACGCCACCGTCTCGGCGACGGCACGGCCTGGTACGTATCCACCCGCCTCGGATACGAGGGGCTCGATGCGCTTCTCGATCGTGCAACCGCGGATGCCCGCATCATCACGCGCACCGACCTGCCACACGATGTCGAGGTCGTGCGCCGCGCAGGCGACCGGGGCCGCTATCTGTTCGCAATCAACCACAACACCACCGACGCAAAAGTGCCGCTGGAGACCGCCGGCACCGAGTTGCTGACCGGCGAGCGCGCCACAGGCCGACTGGCCGTGCCTGCGGGAGCCGTCCGCGTTGTGCGGCTCGACGACTCAGCCGCCCCCTTCACCTGCGCGAGCCGCGCATCACAGGTGAAGGGGTTTGCCTCCTCGCCGGTGAGGAGGCCCCCACGCCCTACGTCGAAGGGACGACGATGTTCCATCTCGGACGCATGATCAAGGCCGTGCTGCCGCTGCTCGTGGTGGCCCTCGCTCTCAGCACCGTGCCAGCCCAAAGCGCGCAACTGGCCCACCCTCTCACCAACAGCGGCTTCGAAACAGGCGGCGCCAGCACGACGACCCCCGCCGGGTGGTCCGAGCAGGGAGCCGCAGGCGCGAGCTACACCGAAGCCGGCGGCCACAGCGGCGGCTTCCGCCTCAGCCACTGGTCTTCCAGGGCTTACAAAGTGAGGACCTACCAGCACCTTACGGGACTGGCCAACGGCTCCTACACGATCACAGCCTGGGTCCGCTCCAGCGGCGGACAGAAGGCCGCCTACCTCGCGCTGAAGGACTGCGGCGGCGCAGAGCAGCGCACCGACCTGCCGGTCTCCACGAGTGGCTGGATCCGGATCGTCACTCCGGTCAGAGTCACCAAACACCGGTGCACGATCAGCGTCACCAGTGACGCAAATGCCGGCAACTGGATCAATGTCGATGATGTCAGCTTCGCCCGGGGGACGAGCCGGCTGTCCGTCAAGGGCGCCGACATCTCCTCTCTGGCCAAGAGTGAGGCGTGCGGCGGCATCTACAGGAACGCCTCCGGCGTCACCGGTGATGCCGTCACCATCCTGCGGAACGCGGGAATGAACTACGCCCGGCTGAAGGTCTGGGTGCACCCCGCCGACGGCTACAACGACCAGGCGCACGTGCTGATGACGGCCAAGCGCGTCAAGGCAGCCGGGATGAAGCTGCTGGTTGTCTTCCACTACTCCGACACTTGGGCCGACCCAGGCGTCCAGACGAAGCCCGCCGCCTGGACGAACCACTCCTACAACCAACTCAAGGCGGACGTGTTCCAGCACACCTACAACGTGCTGACCGCCTTGAAGGCCCAGGGAACGGCCCCAGACATGGTCCAGGTGGGCAATGAGATCAACGGGGGCATGCTGTGGAGCGAGGGGTCGGCGAACAATTGGACGCAGCTCGCCGGACTCCTCAACAGTGGATACGACGCCGTCAAGGCCGTCAATCCGTCCACCCTCGTCGCACTGCACCTTGCCAACATCGGGGGGCTGGGCGGAACGCGCTGGTGGTTCGACAACGCCGTCAACCACGGCGTGCGGTTCGACGCGATCGGCCTCTCGTACTACGGCTACTGGCACGGCTCGCTCTCCGACTTCCAGACCACCCTGGACGACGCCGCCTCCCGCTACGGCAAGCCAGTGTTCCTGGCCGAGACGGCCTACCCGTTCAGACTGGACAGCGACGACGCGCTCATCAACCAGATCGACACCACCGGCGAACTGGTTAGCGGCTACCCTGCGAGCGTGGCTGGACAGACAGCATGGATGAACACGGTCGCGAACATCGTGCAGGCCGTCCCGAACGGCCGCGGTCTGGGCGTCTTCTACTGGGAGGCGACCTGGACCGGGGTGGCCGGCAACGGCTGGGACCCCACCAACCCCTCATCCGGCAACGGGTGGGAGAACCAAGCCTTGTTCGGCTACGACGACAGAGCACTGGCGTCAATGTCCTGGTTCAGAGATCGATGAAAGCCCTCTGAGCCCCGGTGAGGCCCGGCCCGCGAGCACTGCGGCCGGGCCTCGTCCGCAGCAGTCGAACAGCCGGCCCTGCCACCCGCTCGGAGCTCTGGGGGCGCGAATTTCTGCTCCTGCAAGCGCCAACGGAGTCCTGCCGTGCCTGGCTCTCCCCCGGGCATCGAGCCGGTGATGGGTTCGATGCGACAGCCAACGATCAGACGGCGCTGTTGCCTGACCGGCAGCGGTCGCCCGGCACAGATCCGGCAGCAGGTCCACGAAAGACCGCGATAGATCGGATCTATAAGGAGATCCCCTCCCTCGACGTGTCTCATTTGCTAGCTTTTTCGTCACCTCTCTGGACACAACGCGGCGACTGCGCCTTAATACATAGGACACCTGCGGGCGGTAGGGGACGACGCCTGGTACACCGGATGCCTGTCGACTGGGCCGGCCGGCCCGGCCGTGACCATCGCGAACGGGTCACACCACGGGTGCTGACCCTGCATGAGACGAACCGCACCAACGCCTCAGGGCCCTCGAACCCTGGGCGGTCAGCCCGCTACCTGGCAGGTCTACCGCCGCACCGTGCTGGTCAAATCCGCTGCACATGTTCTGCGGGCTGAAACAGCTCCTGCCCCAGCCCGCACCTCCCTCCGCTGGATTCACCGAGGAGATGCATGTCGAAACCCAGACACACACGCCGAAGTAGCTTCCTCGCGCAGGTGCTTGCTGTCTTCGTCGCGGCTTCGGGCCTCATTGCGACGAGTGCAAGCGGGGCCGCCGCAGCGACGACCTCCCTGTACGTTTCTCCCACCGGCTCGGGCGACTCGTGTTCGCTGAACGCACCGTGCAGCGTGGAGGGTGCGAAGGCTCGGGTCGCCTCCCTGACCCCGACCATGAACGCGGATGTGAACGTCGTCCTTCGGGGCGGCACCTACCGACTGGATCGCCCGCTCAGCCTCGGCTTAGAGCATTCTGGTCGGCGGGGGCACACTGTCAGGTGGACTGCACACCCAGGTGAGACACCTGTCCTGAGCGGAGCCAAGAAGGTCTCAGGGTTCACACTCCACGATCCGAACCGGGGCATCTACCGGGCTGCGGTGCCGGCGGCAACGCAGAGCCGGCAGCTGTTCGTCAACGGCATCCGAGCCCAGCGCGCCCGAAGCACTGCGGAACCGAGTGGGTTCACACTCTCAGCGACCGGCTTCACCACCGAGGACGCCTCCTACCTGTCGTGGACGAACCCCTCTGCGATCGAAGTGATCGACAACAACGCGTGGAAGCACATGCGGTGCCCCCTCTCGAGCATCACGGCAACGAGCAGCGGCGGTTCCAGCCTCAATGTGGATCCGACGTGCTTCGCCAATAACAGCACCGCTGTCATCTCACGGGGCTTCCCGTTCAACGGCAGCGGCCTCCCCTCCCTCAGCGCCGTCACGTACCTCGAAAACGCCTACCAGCTGCTGGACCGCCCCGGGGAGTTCTACCTGGATACGGCAGCCGGCCAGCTCTACTACAAGCCGCGCCCGGGCGAGGACCTGAGCACCGCAAATGTGGAGCTGCCGACACTCGAGTCGCTTCTCAACGTCTCCGGCACTCCCGGACACCTATCACCCATCGACGACACCAGCGCAGCAGTCCGGTACACCGGCAGCGGCTGGGAAGCTTACGGACCGGGCCGAAAACTCGGAGACCTCCACGACACCGTCCACGCGACGAAGAACAACGGCGACTCGGTCAGCTACACCTTCACCGGCACCGGGATCGACGTGATCTCGGAGACCAACGCCGACGAAGGCACCGCCGACATCTACATCGACGGCACGCGGGTCCAGAGCATCGACGCGTCGAACACAACCAGGCTGTCCCAGCAAGTGATCGCCTCGGTCACCGACCTGCCCAAGGGACAGCACACCGTGACGATGGTCAAGACGGGCGGTGAGTTCATGCTCGTCGACGGGTTCACCGTCATTCCCGATCCCATCGCCCCAGTTCGCGACATCACATTCCAGGGTCTGCACTTCGCCTACACCACCTGGAACGATCCAAGCACCAAGGGGTACATCGACAACCAAGCCGGCGTCCTGTGGGACAGCACACCAGAGCACAATCCTGTCCGCGTCCCGGCAGCCGTGCAGGTCCACCGCGGCACGAACATCGCCTTCAAGGGCGTCACCGTCAAGCACGTCGGCGGAGCCGGTATCGATCTCGCTGACGGGACGCAGTATTCATCGGTGACCGGCAGCGTCATCGACGACACGTCAGGCGGAGGCATTTCCGTCGGCGAGGTCGACGACTACTACCTCACCGACACCCGGCGCATGACGACCGGGGACACCATCAGCCAGAACTGGATCTCCCGCGTGGGCCAGGACTACTCCGACGCTGTGGGCGTGTGGGCCGGCTACACCCGTGGCCTGACCATCGACCACAACGACATCGGCCACACCCCCTACTCCGGCGTTTCCATCGGCTGGGGCTGGGGCTGGGCCTCATCCTGCGACCTACAGGCTTCGCAAGGGCTGGCGAACTGCAGCCGCGGAACCATCTACGCGCAGGGGAACCGAGTCCTGAACAACCACATCCACGACGTGATGCAGGTTCTCCATGACGGCGGCCCGATCTATACCAACGGTGGGCAGGGTGACGGGTCGGTCCGCTCCGAGGTAGCCGGAAACGTGATCGAGGTCGGCAACCACAGCAACTTCCTCCTGTATCACGACGAGGGAAGCTCCTACTGGAACACACACGACAACGTCGTTCGTTTCAACGGCCAGTGGTGGACCGGCATGTGGACACCGACGATCCACCACATCGTCGGATACAACAACTACTCCGATCTGAACGGCTACGACTACAACCGCGGTACAAACGTCTCGATGGATCCCGCGATCAGGCCGGTGAACGGCGTCTGGCCGGCTGCCGCGAAGGAAATCATCGCTGCCGCTGGCCCCAGCGCGACCCACCGCCCCCTCGCCGGTCGTATAGACGACGACGACACTGCCATCGACTACGCCGGCGCCTGGCAGGCTGCCGGCGGCCGAGGCAAGGGCGAGTACCTCGACAACGTCCACTCGACAACCGAAAACGGCGGCAGCGCCACCCTCACCTTTACCGGTACCTCCGTCACCGTCATCGGGGACAGAAACAGCGACCAGGGCGAGGTGGAGGTCTTCGTCGACGGCGCCTCGAAGGGCCTCATCGACACATCTCGCGGAGCTTCAGAAGGCCGCCAGGTACAGGTGCCGATCTACTCCTCCGGCTCACTCTCCCCCGGAACCCACACCGTCAAGGTCGTCAAGCGCAGCGGGACACTCATGGTTCTCGACGGCTTCCAGGTCAATACCGTCGTCAACGACACCTCCCCCGCCATCGACTACACCGGTGCCGCCTGGGTCCACTACTCTCACCGCGGCTTCGGCGACCTCAGTGACGACGTCCACGCCACCACCGCAGACGGCAACACGGTCACTGTCACCTTCACCGGCACCTCGATCACAGTCCTGTCCGAGACCAACAGCGATCAGGGACACATCGCCATCAACCTCGACGGCGTTCCCCAACCCTCCGTCAACACCTACAGCGCATCTCGCCGCTCTCAGCAGCCCATCTACACAGCTGCAGGCCTAGCCGCTGGCCGTCACACGCTGACCCTCACCAAAGCCGGCGGCACCTGGATGCTCATAGACGGGTATCGCATCCAGTAGCGCAGCTCCCCCGGGCGCGCTGCCCAGGGTGGGGTTGATCCCGCGAGCGGGAACAACCCCACCCTCAACGCTTCACTGCGAGGGGCTGATCGTGCGACGGTGCGGGAAGCCACTGTCACCGTGGACGAAAGGATCGGCGAGGACACATCCCCGGCTGTCGGCGTTCAGGCGAACGCACGCAGCCGCGTAGAGTCGCACATGCCCGTCGGCGCTGTCACGATTCGTCGGAGAGGAAGCCTCTCCTGGCCGCGCCAGTGGCCGCCGTCGTTGCGGGTCGGTCAGCAAGCCGGTCGGACGTTCAACGCCGGCCCAGGAGGCATCGGGCCACGAAAACGCCTCGCCGACCGGGAGCCTGAGGGCGTTGTCGACGTCATGCGCGGCGTGATCGGTCTCGCACCAGCAAGCCACATTCACCGCCGCCTCAAGCACAAGCTGGCCCGGGCCGGTCCTCACCACCTGCAATAGGAACTCCAGCTGGTCGCCGCCAGCAGCGTGCTCGATCACAACCAGCCCGAGGACGATCGGCATCCCGGGCTGCGAGCCTGCGAAGGCAACAGGCTCCAGTACCCACTCCCAATCCGCCGTGGTTCTGCCTGCACGAGCCGCATCGACCGTGTTGGCTGTCTGGTTCAAGGAGTCCGCATCCGCGGGCGCCAGGAAAGGAAAGAGCGCGGCCAGAGGGACGTCGTCGAAGTCACCTCGCATTACGAGGTGATCATCCCTGTCACGGGCACATGCCACGAGCTGCCCTGGATTCCGCAAAGAAGGCCCGCAGCCTGGCGGCTGTCACCCCGGGCTCCATCGTCCACACCTGGAGGGGTACGTGTGCGCAGACACCGGTCCTGGGGCTGGGAGGCTGCACCGCGGGACGTTCCTGAGTCAGCCGAGAACCGAGCCGGCTTCGCCGACGGTTCCTCGCAACCACTGCTCGACTCCTCCGATGTGGATGGTCATCCATGCCTGCGCGGCATCTGGGCGGCGCGCGGCCACCGCGTCCAAGATCGCCCGGTGCTGCTGCCGAGTGTGCTCGACGGCACCCTCTTCCGTGAGACCACGCCAGATCCGCGCCCTTGCCGTCGGGCCGGACAAGCCATCGATGAGCGAGCCGAGGACTTTGTTTCCGCTGCCTGCCGCAAGTCGGCGGTGAAACTCCAGGTCGTTGTCGATCAGTTCCTCGAGCGAGACGTCGCCGGTGAGGCGGGAGAGCAGCTCATCGAGCGCCGCAATGTCCTCGTCGGACATCATGCGAGCGGCGAGGGCTGCGGCTGCCGGCTCAAGGATCCGCCGAACCTCGAGGAACTCGAGCACCGTGTCGTCTTGGTGAAAGTCGACGACGAAGCCGAGTGCGTCGAGGAGGAGGTGCGGTTCCAGGCTCGTCACGTACGTGCCGTCCCCCTGCCTCACGTCGAGAACCCTGATCAGTGACAGGGCTTTGACTGCTTCACGCAGGGAGTTTCGGGAGAGCCCCAGCCGTTCGGCGAGATCCACCTCCTTGGGGAGCTTGGAGCCAGGCCGGAGCTCCCCGCTGACGATCATCGCCTTGATCTTCTCGATCGCCTCATCCGTGACCGGCACAGTTCCGCCTCCCAAGTGGTCCGATCTCTGAAGCATAGGTCCTCCGGATTCCTCTGAATCATCAACCAACCACTGGCACGCCTTACCGCGGGAGGCGCGAGAGTCTGCGCTCCGGCATGGGCCCAGGAGGAACCAGAAATTGGCACGGGAATCGCTGACGACGTCAGCAGCGACGCTATCGGGGCGGCTCGTAGGAGCCGCCCTCGGGTTACCGCGACCGCGCCGGGACCAGCGGGTGTCCGACAGGTGCGGCCTGATGGACAGCGTCGGCTCAGTGGTCGGATGTTCGAGATGTCATCGGGCTGGCTACTGGGAGGCCTAGTGGGCTCAGGGGTGCTGGTCGCCGGCTGCCGCTTGTGTCCATGCCGTCGCCATATGGAGGAGCTGATGTCAGCTCAGGCCAGAGTCAGCTGGTAGACGTGCACAGCGTTGCGATGGAATACGGCCTCCTTCTCGGCCGGGCTGAGCACCGAAGTCAGTTCATCGGCGAGTCTCATCACTGTGTCGTATCCGGCCTCGAGGGTGCACACCGGCCAGTCGGACCCGTACAGCAGCCGGTCAGGTCCGAATGCGTCCAGGGCGATGTCCACGTAAGGCGCGAAGTCTGCAGTGGTCCAGGTGCCGTGTGCGGCTTCGGTGATCAGCCCGGACAGCTTGCAGAAGGTGTTGGGTAGCGCCGCGAAGTGGCGTACGTACGTCGCCCAGGGTTCGGTCTCCTTCGTGGCGACAGAAGGTTTGCCCAGATGGTCGAGGACGAAGGTGAGCTCTGTCAGGGCGGCTGCGGCCGCGGCTGCTGCCGGCAATTGGTGCGGGCGTACGACGAGGTCGTAGGCGAGCCCTGCCTCGGCGACGGCGGTCAGTCCGTGTCGCACGTCTTTGCGGACCAGCCAGTACGGGTCGGGCTCATCCTGGATCTGGTGGCGGATACCCACCAGGCGGTCGCCTCCTGGGCCTGCGCGCAGCGCGGCGAGAGAGTCGGCAATGTCTGGAGCGGTGAGGTCGGTCCAGCCGACGACGCCTTTCACCAGTGGGTGGGCCTTTGCCAGTGCCAGGAGTTCAGGCGTCTCCGTCGGCACACACACGGTCTGGACTACGACTGTTCCGGCGACGCCGGCGGCTCGCGCTGCGGTAGTGAGATCATCGACGGAGAAGCTGCGTGCGAGTGGCTGCAGTCGCTCGCCCGTAATCCATGGTTGCGGGCGTACTGCGAGGTCCCACACGTGATGGTGCGCGTCGATGACCACTGGTGGGATCACAGGTCCCACACTGCCGGGAGGCTGGCATTGGCTCCGCTCGTCGAGTAGTCGTGGGCGACATCGAGCAGTTCGGCCATCTTGGACTGCCATGCGACATTGGCGGGGAGGGTCTCGAGTTCGGCCAGGAGCCGGGCGTAGTCGGCGCAGTCGATGAGGTGGAACAGCTCGCAGCCGCTGCGCCAGATTGTCCAGGAGGTGACGCCTGCCTTGCGGATGGCGGCAGCGAGTTCGGGTGGGACGGCGCGATGGGCGGCTTCGTAGTCGTCGATTCGGTCGGGTCGGACGCGGGTGTGCAGGGCGACTCTCATGGCGCTCCGGGTGCGGCGTGAGGGTGGATGGTGGGTGTTTTGAGGAAGGTGCGCTCGGCGCTGTTGGGCCGGGTGTCATCGGGCGGTGGGGGCAATACGGCGTGCTTCAGCCCGTCTCTTCTGGTGTTGGGGCTGAGTCGGGGAGCAGGCCGAGTGCTTTCATCTCCGCCCATAGGTCGGTGGGGATGCTGAGGTTTGTCATCTGCGTGGCGTCTGTCGTCTGCGAGGCGCTGCGTGTGCCGACCAGTACGGAGACGACTGCGGGGTGGCTGAGAGGGAACTGCAGGGCAGCGGCGCGAAGGGGAACATGGTGGCGCTCGCATACCGCTTTCAACGCGACGGCGCGGGCGAGGGTCTGTTCGGGGGCTGCGGAGTAGTCGAAGGGGGCTCCGGGCTTGGGGTCGGCCAGGAGGCCGGAGTTGAAGATGCCGCCGAGTATTACTGCCACTCCGCGTTCGTGGGCGAGCGGGAGGAGTTGGTGCAGTCCGCGCTGGTCGAGGAGGGTGTAGCGGCCTGCCAGGAGGACGGCGTCGATGTCGGTGTTCCTGATGAATCTGGTGGGCAGCTCGGCCTGGTTCATTCCGATGCCGATCGCTTTGATGATCCCTTCGCTGCGGAGTCGCTCCAGTTCGGGGTATGCCTCGTCCAGTGCCTGCTGTTCGTGGGCGTCGGGATCGTGCAGGTAGACGATGTCGACCCGGTCCAGGCCGAGGCGTTCGAGGCTGGAGAGCAGTGAGCGGCGCACTCCTTGTGCGGAGAAGTCCCAGACGCGGCGGTGGGTGGCTGGGACGGCGAAACCGTCGGCCAGGTCGTCACTGTGGCTTTCCTGAGGTATGAGCAGGCGGCCGACCTTGGTGGAGATGGTGAATTGGTCGCGTGGTTGCCGGCGGAGGACGGATCCGAGTCTGCGCTCGGAGAGACCGAGGCCGTAGTGGGGTGCGGTGTCGAAGTAGCGGTAGCCGTGTGCCAGGGCGGTGGTGATCGCTTCTTCGGCTTGTGTGTCCGTGACCGGGGTGAACAGGTTTCCGATCCCTGCTGCTCCGAAGGAAAGCCTGCTGACGGGGATGGCTGCTTGGCCGATGGTGCGGAGGCGGGGAGTCATCGTGTGGGCTGTGGCCGCAGGCGCAGCCCTGCCATGCCGCCGTCCACGGCGATCGTGGTCCCTGTGGTGGAGCCGGCTGCCGGGGATGCGAGGTAGGCGATGGCGGCGGCGACCTCGGGGGCGTAGACCAGTCGGCCGGTGGGCTGGCGGTCGTTCAGGGCGGCTCGTTCGGCTGCAGGGTCGGTGGCGTCGTTGAGCAGTCGGGCGACCCATGGGGTGTCGACGGTGCCAGGCGTCACGCAGTTGACGCGGATCCCTTCGCGGACGTGATCGGCGGCCATTGCGAGGGTGAGTGAGAACACTGCGCCTTTGGAGGCTGAGTACAGGGCCCGGTGCGGTAGGCCTGCGGTGGCTGCGATCGAGCAGGTGTTGACGACTGAGGCGTGGGCAGAGCTGCGGAGGTAGGGCAGGGCGGCCCGGGTGGTTCGTACGGTTCCGAGGAGGTTGATGTTCAGGACTGCGTGCCATTGCTCGTCGGGGTTGTCCTCGATGGTTCCGGTGGCACCGATCCCGGCATTGTTGACGAGGATGTCGATGCCGCCGAGGTCCTGTGCTGCGGCGGTGACGGCTCGGCGCACCGAGGTGTCGTCGCCCACGTCGGCGGTGAAGCCGCGTAGCGGTCGTGGGAGGTTGTCGGGGTGGAGGTCGAGGACGGCGACGTCTGCGCCGCGTTCGCTGAGGAGTTGGGCGGTGGCGCGGCCGATGCCGGAGGCGCCGCCGGTGATGATGGCGGTGAGGCCGGAGAGGTCGGTGGTCATGTTCGGTCCTCCGGGTTCTGGGCGGCCAGGTCGGCGGCCCAGAAGGCGCCGTGGGGGTAGGTGTAGGTGTCGATGGTGGCTTGGTGTATCTGGGCGGAGAAGCCTGGGGCGGTCGGTGCCCGGTAGTGGCCGGCGGTGATCCGTGCCGGGTGGAGGAAGTGTTGATGGAGGTGGTCGACGTACTCCAGGGCCCGGTCCTGGGTCGTGGCCGAGAGGGCGACGTAGTCGAACATGGAGAGGTGCTGGACGAGTTCGCACAGGCCGACTCCGCCGGCGTGGGGACAGACGGGGATGCCGTGCTTGGCGGCGAGCAGCAGGATGGCGAGGTTCTCGTTGACGCCGGCGACTCGGGTGGAGTCGAGTTGGAGGATGTCGATAGCGTCGGCCTGCAGCAGTTGTTTGAAGATGATCCGGTTGTGGACGTGCTCGCCGGTGGCGACCTTGATCGGGTGGACGGCGCGCCGGATGGTGGCGTGGCCGAGAATGTCGTCGGGGCTGGTTGGCTCCTCTATCCAGTAGGGGTCGAATTCGGCGAGAGCGTTGGTCCACTCGATCGCTTCGGGGACGTTCCATCGTTGGTTTGCATCGATGGCGATCCGGATGCCGGGGCCGAGGGCCTGGCGTGCGGCGCGGCAGCGGCGGATGTCGTCCGTCAGGTCGGAGCCGACCTTGAGTTTGATCTGGGTGAACCCGTCCGCGACTGCCTGCTGCGCGAGGGTTGTGAGCTTCTCGTCGCTGTAGCCGAGCCAGCCTGGGGAGGTCGTGTAAGCGGGGTAGCCGTGCTGGGTCAGGTGGGCGGCCCGCGCTTCGGCGCCCTGTTTTCCCTTGGTGAGGAGGCCGAGGGCTTCGTCTGGGGTCAGGGCGTCTGCGATGTACCGGAAGTCGATCTGCTTGACCAGCCAGGCGGGATCGGCGTGGGCTAGCAGTTTCCACAGCGGCTTGCCTGCACGTCGGGCGGCGAGGTCCCAGACGGCGTTGATCAGGGCGCCGATCGCCATGTGGGTCACGCCCTTCTCGGGTCCGAGCCAGCGGAGTTGGCTGTCGCCTATGAGGTCGTTGTAGAGCGATCCGGGATCGGCGCACAGTTCGGCGACGGAGCGTCCGAGGATGTGGTCGCGCAGTGCGTCGATGGCCGCGACTTGGATGTCGTTGCCGCGGCCGATGGTGAAGGTGAAGCCGTAGCCTTCCTGTTCTCCTGGGGAGGTGCGCAGGATGACGTAGGCCGCTGAGTAGTCGGGGTCGGGGTTCATCGCGTCGGATCCGTCTAGTTCCCGCGAGGTGGGGAAGCGGAGGTCGTAGGTGTCGACGGCGGTGATCCGTGGGGTGACGTCGGGCAACTTGGTGCCTTTCACGCGTTGAGGAGCCTCTGGCGTTGGGTGCCTAGGCCGTCGATGGACAGGGCCAGGGTGTCGCCTGCGCGCAGGTAGGGGTTGCCGGGAAGGCCGAGGGCGACGCCGGCGGGGGTGCCGGTGTTGATGACGTCGCCGGGGCGCAGCACCATGTACTGGCTGAGGTACCAGATCACGTATGCGGCGTTGAAAATCATGTTTTTGGTGTTGCTGTTCTGGCGGAGCTGGCCGTTGACGGACAGACGCAGGTTGAGGGCCTGGGGGTCATCGATCTCGTCGGGGGTGACGAGCCAGGGGCCCATGGGGTTGAAGGTCTCGCAGGACTTTCCGAGGTCCCATTGGGGTGAGTGTTCGAGCTGGAATTGTCGTTCGGAGATGTCGTTGCTGATGGTGTAGCCGGCGATGTGTGAGGTTGCCTCTGCCGGGGTGGGGATGTAGCGGGCAGTGGCGCCGATGATGATGGCGAGTTCGACTTCCCAGTCCGTCTTGACCGAGCCGCGGGGGATGAGGACCGGGTCGTCGGGGCCGATGACGGTGGCGGGATCTTTCATGAAGACCACCGGGCGTTCGGGAATGGGCGCCCCGGTCTCCTGTGCGTGGTCGCGGTAGTTGAGGCCGATGCACACGATCTTGCCGGGGTTGGCGAGGGGTGCGCCGACCCGTAAGCCGGTGATGTTGATGCGCTGCAGCGCCCCTTGGGCCAGTGCCGAGCGGGCTTGGTGGATGCCGTCGGAGGCGAGGAAGGTGCCATTGATGTCAGGGGTCAGGTTCGCGAGCGAGTAGGCGCTGCCGTCCTGGTCGAGGACTGCGGGGATCTCGGATCCCGCCTCGCCGATACGCAAGAGCTTCATGCCCTACCTGTCTGTGGCTTGCCACGTCGGGACTAATTCATCGGATGAATCAGTCGGCCCCGACCATACGATCCGGCTCCACGTGACGCAAGGAGCCACCCAAAGTATGACCATTTATATAGCTCACCCTTGACTTCTCGGGAGAGGCCGACCTGTCCTACTGAACCCGCGAGCGGTGATTCATCCGAGGTTTCCTCTTGTCAGTTCCCCGTACTGCTCGTATGGTCCTCACTACCCACAGTCATGTCATGGCTGCGGCTGTCGGCTCCGTGGCTTCCTCTGCCTCGGACCGACCTTCCCGGCCGGCCTCCTCGTCTCAGCGAGGCAGGAGGAAGGCGCAGCCCGCGTGATCGGTGCACCGGCCCCATCGGGCCTCGGCATCCCAGCCAAGGAGACCGGCACTTATGAAGCTTCGCTCCTCCAGAGTCGTGGCCACGGCCGTCGGCGTGATCGTCCTGGCGGGGTTCGCCACGGCCTGCAATCGCGGCTCGACCTCCGCCGACGGATCGGCAGGAAAGCCGGCGATCGGCATCGATCTGCCTCGGGCGGACTCCGACTTCTGGAACTCCTACACGCAGTACATCAAGCGGGGCGCTGCCGCCCAGGGCCTGAACATCCTGCCGCTGAGCAACTCCCAGAACGACGTCACCAGGCTGGTGGCCAACGTGCAGGTCTTCCAGAACACCGGAGCCAAGGCCGTGGTGATGGCCCCTCAGGACACCGGTGCCATTGCCTCCACCCTGGAGCAGCTGTCGGCAGAGAAGATCCCCGTGGTGAGCATCGACACCCGGCCTGACAAGGGCAACGTCTTCATGGTCGTCCGCGCGGACAACAGGGCCTACGGCGTCAAGGCATGTGAGTTCCTCGGGAAGCGGCTCAACGGCAAGGGCAAGGTGGCCGAGCTCCAGGGTGCGCTGAGTTCCATCAATGGTCGTGACCGCTCCGAAGCGTTCGCCGCCTGCATGAAGGAGAAGTTCCCTGGCATCCAGGTCATCGAACTGGCCACCGACTGGAAGGGGGACGTCGCCTCCGCCAAGCTCCAGTCCACACTCGCGGCGAACCCCGACCTGAACGGCATCTACATGCAGGCCGGCGGAGTCTTCCTTCAGCCCACCCTCGCCCTGCTCCAGCAGAAGGGCATGCTCAAGCCTGCCGGGCAGAGCGACCACATCACCATCGTCTCCAACGACGGCATCCCGCAGGAGCTGGACGCGATCCGCCGCGGCGACATCGACGCCACCGTCGCTCAGCCGGCAGACCTCTACGCCAGGTACGCGCTGTACTACGCGCAGGCCGGCGCAGAGGGCAAGACCTTCCGGCCCGGCCCCACCGACCACGGCTCCACCATCGTCCAACTGCCCAATGGACTTGAAGACCAGCTCCCGGCCCCGCTGGTCACGAAAGAGAACGTTGACGACCCGACTCTGTGGGGCAACAACGTCGGCCAGTAGCCCGAAGTCCGCGGGCGAGGGTCAAGCAGCACCAGGGCCGACCGCCGCTCAGCGACTGCCATCGGAAAGGACGCCGCCATGGCGGACCCCAGCCCCGATCAGGGCCCCGTCGTCGAAGCCGACCGGATCAGCAAGCGCTTCGGCGCCACCGTGGCCCTCAGCGACGCCCGCATCTGCGTGGCACCAGGTGAGTCGCACGCCCTGGTCGGCCGCAACGGAGCGGGCAAATCGACCCTCGTCTCGATCCTCACCGGACTGCAGAGCCCTGACACCGGCTCTTTGCGCTTCAACGGCGCGGCCGCGCCGGCATCAGGTGACACCTACGCCTGGCGCACCCGGGTCGCCTGCGTCTACCAGCGCTCCACTGTCATCCCCGCACTCACCGTCGCCGAGAACCTCTTCCTCGACCGGCAGAGCACCGGAGTGCTGCGCCCGATCAGATGGAGGCGATTGCGCGACCGTGCGAGCGAGCTGCTCGCCGAGTACGGGGTCGACGTGGACCCGACAGCCCGAGCCGAAGACCTGACCGTAGAGCAGCGGCAGTTCGTGGAGATCGCTCGTGCTCTGTCGTTCGGCGCCCGGTTCATCATCCTGGACGAGCCGACCGCCAGACTCGACGCCCGGGGCATCGACAAGCTCTTCGACAAGCTGCGCTCGCTACAGGCCCAGGGGGTCGCGTTCCTCTACATCTCTCATCATCTGCGGGAGGTCTATGACCTGTGCACCACCGTCACGGTCTACCGCGACGCCAAGCACATTGTCACCGCCCCGGTCGCCGAAATGGACCAGCCGGCCCTGGTCGCGGCGATGACAGGCGACAGCGTCCGTACTGCCGGTCCCCATCCGATGTCCGCCCCGAGAGCCAGCAAGAGCAGCAAAGCCCTGCTGGAGGTCAAGGAACTGGGCTTACGCCACTTCTACCAGGACTTTTCCCTCACCGCTCACGCGGGTGAGGTGGTCGGCCTCGCCGGCGCCTCCGCCAGCGGCAACGTCCAGGTCGGTGAGACGCTCGCAGGCCTGCACCACCCCACCTCCGGCACCATCACCGTCGCCGGCAGCACTGTGCGTACCGGTCGTGTTCCTGCCGCCCTCGCCGCCGGGATCGGGTTCGTCCCGGAGGATCGCCATATCCAGGGACTCATCCCGCAGCGCAGCATCGCCGAGAACGCCACCTTGACTGTCACCAGCCAGCTCGGGCCTCTCGGGACGGTCCTGCCGGCCCGCACCCGGGCCTTCGCACAAAAGATGATCACTGGACTGGACATCAAGACCCCGGGTGTCTCCGCCCCGGTGTCCGCGCTCTCCGGCGGCAACCAGCAGAAGGTCGTCATCGCACGGGCCCTCGCCACCGAGCCCCACGCTCTGGTCGCCATCCGGCCTACTAACGGCGTCGACATCAAATCCAAGGAATCTCTGCTCGGCACCGTCCGCCAGGTCGCCGACTCGGGAAAGACCGCCCTGATCATCTCCGACGAGCTCGACGATCTGAGGATCTGCGACCGCGTCCTGGCCATGTTCCACGGCCGCGTCGTCGCCGAGTTCGCCCAGGGCTGGAGCGACGAACAACTTGTCGCAGCCATGGAGGGCATGTCCGGCCCGAACCACACAAAGGAAACCGATGCCCCCTACCGCTGAGCTCCGCACACCAGCGCCGACCGTTCAGGTATCCCGTCACCGATTCAAGCTGGCCCGCTATCGCGACCTCTCGCTCGTCCCGGTCCTGCTGGTGCTGGGCCTCATCGGGTTCGCCGTCTCTCCGGCCTTCCTCACCTCGAGCAACCTCCTCGGGGTCGGCCAGCAGGCAACCGAGCTGAGCCTGCTGGTTCTCGCCGAGGCCTTGATCCTGATCTGCGCCCGAATGGATCTTTCGCTGGAATCGACCATAGGTGTTGCCCCCGTGGTCGCTGTCTGGCTGGTCCTACCGGACCACGGTGCACGCTTCCTCGGACTCGGCCTGTTTCCCGCCTGGGCTGCCATCCCTCTCTGCCTTCTGGTAGGTGCGCTGATCGGGGCGGTCAACGGCTTTCTCATCCTCAAGCTGCGCCTCAACGGATTCATCGTCACTCTCGGTGCGCTCACCCTGCTGCGCGGCCTTCAGGTCGCCATCTCCGAAGGGCAGTCGATCGTCAGCCTGCCCAGCTCGTTCACCTACCTCGGCCGCTCCGCTTGGCTCGGCGTCCCGGCCTCGATCTGGATCTGCTCGGGGCTCTTCGTGACAGCTGGCTGTGTGCTCGCCTGGCTGCGCCACGGCCGTGCTCTCTATGCCATCGGCGGCAACGCAGAAGCGGCTCGCACAGCAGGTGTCCAGGTCGATCGCATCACCTGGACCATTCTGATCATCGGCAGCGTCCTCGCTGCCTTCGCCGGCATCCTCTACACCGGCCACTACGGCTCGATCTCCGCCGATCAAGGCAACGGCTGGATCTTCCAGGTGTTCGCCGCCACTGTCATCGGAGGCGTCAGCCTCAACGGGGGCCGCGGCACCCTGTTCGGCGCCCTTACCGGTGTCCTGACTCTCCAGCTGGTCATCAACGTCATGACTCTGGCCGGCGTCCCCCCACTCTGGAACCAGTTCCTCAACGGCACAATCATCATCGTCGCTCTGATCATCTCCCGCTTCGCCTCCGGCGAAAAACAGGACTGACGAGCCGGTACGCGGTAACGACTGAGGGTGATCGCGCGAGGAAGGGTGATGTCCACCTGCCGATGATGATCAAACCGAGCAGCTCGCGCGCACCTCACCTGCCCGGAAGCAATCTGGCTTGCCGGTCAAGAAGGTGTTCAGCCGGAGGGGCCGCGCGAGGCGGCAGTGCCTCCATTCCTGGCATCGGGGCGGCCGCCCGGAATCATGGCTTGGTGAACCCGATGTCCTGATAATTGACTGAGGCGAACCCATTGGCCCCGAAATTTGCCAGCGATTCCTTGCTCACGACGATCTGAGGCGACTGGTACAGCGGGATAACTGCGGCTTCCTGCCACACCAGGGAGTCGGCTGTATTAATCTCCCGGAGGGTCGTCTCGCTGTCCAGGGACGCCGACGCCCGGTTCAGTGCAGCATCAATCTTGGGGCTTCCGACTCGGGCGAAGTTGAGTTGGTTCGACCCATCCTTCGGGGCTGCATAGATGGGCTGGTTCGCGGTCACGGGGAAGGCGGATCCGAACCAATTGAAGGCGGTGATGTCATAGTCGCCAGGAATGATGTACTTGTCGAAAAGCTGCGCACCCGGCACGGACTGGATCCGCAGTGAGATGCCGACGCTGGCGAGCATGTCCTTCAGGAGCTTACCCTCATTGGCTGCTTCCTGAAGGTCGGAAGGGATGACAAATCTGAGTTCAAGCGGGACCCCGTCCTTCTTGCGTCCGTTCCCGTCCATCTTCCACCCCGCCGCGTCCAGCTCCCGCTTCGCCCCCTCAGGGTCGAATTCTCCGATGTCGCCGGCGTTGTCCTGGTAGCCCTGCTGTCCGGGGAAAAGGAAATGGTTGCCCAGAGTGGTGGCGGTCTGGTCCAGGCCCTGGAGGGCCGACTTTGCGACCACCTCACGGTTGATTGCACGGGCCAGCGCTCGGCGAACTCGCACGTCCTGGAGGATTTCCCCTTGTCCGTTGAAAGTGAAGTGCCGGAAGTTCGGCGCCCCGGCTCGACGGACCTGGGAGGTCTTGACCTGCTTGACATGCGAGTATGCAGAGGCGTTCGCCCCTACATTCACAAAGTCAATCTCGCCGTTCGCGAAGGCGCTCTCGGCAACTGATTCCTCCAGCGCCCTGAAGATAATCCTGTCGAGCATCGCCCGCTCCCCCCACCAGTCAGGATTCCGAGTGACGGTCAGGGTTCTGGCTGTTGCGTCCAAGGCAGAGAAATTGAAAGGTCCAGCCGTGACAGGGATCTTCTCGACGTAGCCTTTATTGAATCCCTGCTCCGTCCCGATAACAGAACTCGGGTAAAGCGGATTGAACAAGGACTGCCACTCCCCAAAAGGCCTGGCGAAGGAGACGATCACCTCCCTGTCATCCACACCCCTCGACACGCTGGAGATGAGTTCGTATCCCGCCTTCGACGCCACCCCATAAGAAGGATTCTTTCCATTGCTTGCACGCCAGAGCGCCTGGAAGTCCCGATATGAGACCGCCCGTCCGTCCGTCCACTTGGCTTTCTGGTTGATCTTGTAGGTCACGGTCTGCCGGCCGGAATCCTGCGCGACCTTCACGTCGGAAAGATAGTCAGAATTCGGTGACACCTTACCTGCCGGATCGACTTTCATGATCACTGGCATCATCGAAGACACGATGCGGGCTGTATCCACGCTCCCGCCATCCACATGATGACTGTTGAGGTTCTCGGTGATGTCCTCGACCGGCCATTTGAGCGTTCCGCCCGCAGAGATTTCCGACCGCTCGGTGGAGTTCATACTGTCCGCCGTCGCGGTATCCTGCGAAGTCTCGTCATGCGCAGAGCAGGCAGAGAATAGGAGCACGCCGAGAACGGTCGATGCCGCCAACAAAGGCCTGGAGCGGGTCGGTGCCAGCACGGTAACGCCTTCCGGTTCCTGCCGTCGCTTCCTCGCTAGAATGGTATGCGTACGTCCCTGATATCGCCTGGCAGCACACCGCGGGCAGCCGCGGCCTAGGAAAGCCGACTCCTGCGGGCTGAGAACCGACATGGCTGAGAACATCCCGAGCGAAGAAGACAGCACCCCTCACTTCGGCATGATCGGCCGTGAGCAGGAGTTGCACACAGCCGTTGCCGCCCTGCAGCGCCCGCCGGCCGTCGTACTGGTCGAGGGTGAAGCGGGCTCCGGCAAGACGCGACTGGTCCAGGAGGTGATGCGGGCGCTGAACCGTACGACGCAGGTGCAGGTGCTCCTTGGCCACTGCACTCCCCTGCGCGAACCCCTCCCCTATGAGCCCCTGGTACGCGGTCTGCGGGGCGTGACCAGATTGCTCCCCCAGACGACGCTGCTTCCGCCGGAGGCCGCAGTCCTGTCGACGTTCCTGCCTGAGCTGGATGGCCATGTGGCCGACCGCGCTCATCGTCCCCACCGTGATGAGCCGCACCGGGATCTCGTGGCAGAGGCGGTCCGCGTCGTCCTTGAGGCGCTGAAACCAGCGATCCTGATCATCGAGGACGTGCACTGGGCCGACGAGCCGACGCGGGAAGCGCTGTTCCTGCTGGCGAGTAAGCCCCCGGCGGAATGCGGGCTGGTCCTCACCTACCGGGAGGACGACCTGAACGCGGGCCAGCCAGTGCTGAGCAGCTCCTACCGCCTTCCTGTTGCTTCCGGTGGTGCCGAGATCCGGCTGGGGCCCCTGAGCGAGCCCGACATCACCCGCCTGGTGGCCCAAGAGCTAGGGCCGAGGGGGGCTGAAGCGCTCGCACACGAGCTGTTCAAGCGCAGCGCCGGAATCCCACTGGTTGCGGAAGAAGACCTGATCACGTTGATCGAGCGGCGAAAGGTGGTTGGGCAGGCGCCGGACGGCGCGGCGGTTCAGGTGGCTCTGCGCGAGAAGGGGGTTCCCCGAGCGTTGCGTGAGGCCATCTTCGAGCGCATGGAGCCGCTGAGCGCCGCCGGGCTGGCTGTGGTCGAGGCCGCAGCGGTAGTCGAAGTGGCCTCGGAGCAGACCCTTCTCACACAGGTCGCGGGGCTGTCCCCGGCTGAGGGCACTCGCGGGCTCATCGAAGCCCTCAAGGCGAAAGTTCTGTGCGAGGCTTCGCCGGCACGGTATGGATTCCGCCATGTGCTGGCGCGCCAGGCCGTCTACGCCAATATGCTCGGACCGGTGCGGGACATGCTGCACGGCGAGGCGGTGCGCGCGCTCGAGGCCTGCGACCCTCCCCCGCTTGTGCAGATCGCTCATCACATCTGGGCACGCGGAGACACGAAGAACTGGCCTAAGGCAGCCGAGGCAGCCGCCAGGCAGGCCGTCGCCCTGGGCGACGACGCCACCGCTTCCAGCCTGCTGCACCAGATCCTCGACCAGTCGGGTACGGACCCGGCGATGCGCTCGGAGGCAGCACTCGCCTTGGCTGAGATCGCCCACAAGGCCACGGACTACACGCGCAGCGTCACCATCTTGCGGCGTCTCCTCGCGGATCCGCGGCTGCCGGAACTGACGCGCGGCCGCGTACGGGCCACCCTCGCCACGCTGATGGTCAACCAAGCTGGCGACATCACCGGCTACAGGGAGATGGAGCGGGCGATCACCGAACTCATGCCTTGGCCACGCTGCGCGGTGCTGAGCATGGTGGGCATGGTGCTCGACGAGCATACGCAGACGCCTGACCAGATCACCGGATGGCTGGACAAAGCTGACGCTCTGCTCGAAGGTGACGACTTCGCTGCCGGGGAGGCGGCTGTCCTTTCGGCACGGCTGTCAGTGCAGGCAGGCCTGGGTGACAGTGCCGCATGGGATGCCGTTGCTGCGCTTCCCCGCGGATCGGCTGACCCCGAGGTGCACCGGCAAATGCTGATCACCCTTTACAACGTGGGACTTTCCGGCATCCGATCCGGCCTGGACGAGCGGGCCCGGGGGCTCATCGAAGAATGTGCGCGTCTGACCGAGGGCGGCACCAATCCTTCTCTTGAGTTCTACGCCAGGACACAGTTGCTACGACTGGACTGGCTCGGCGGTCACTGGGCCGGCGTGGAGGGCCGCTTCAGCGAACTCGCCTTCCGGTACCCGGGCATGGCGATGATCGCTCCGATCCAGGGGCTGGTCTGCGGCACCACAGCAGCCGCTCGAGGTGAATGGAGCAAGGCCCTTGAATGGTTCGAGGCGCTGGTAGAGGGCCGGGAGGGCGAGGTGACAGGTGACCTGGAAGGAGCTGCGGCACGGGCATCGGTTCAGCTTGCGAGCGGTGACCCGGCCCGGGCCTGGGCTACGGTGCAGCCTGCCCTGGAACTCCTGCGGCACTCAGAGGCCTGGGCCCGCGGCTGCGGGCTGCTACCG
The DNA here is from genome assembly GCF_042873895.1 of Streptomyces sp. NPDC004435. Lineage (NCBI taxonomy): Bacteria > Bacillati > Actinomycetota > Actinomycetes > Kitasatosporales > Streptomycetaceae > Streptomyces > Streptomyces sp. NPDC004435. The sequence continues at coordinate 78,106 of NZ_JBIAMB010000016.1, forward strand.
GTCGCTGTCCGGGCGGCCATGGCCTGCGGTGACGATGCGGATGGCGCGCGCCTGGTGGATGAGGCGATCAAGGCACAGCACGAACGAACCGCCCGCGGGTTTCTCGCGCCGGCTGCGGACGCCGAAGTATCCACGGCGTGCGGTCATCTACAGGCCAGCAACGACCCTCAGGCCTCGGCTGCGCATTTCGGTGACGCCGAGCAGGTGTGGAGAAAGATGGGGCGCCCCTACCCGCGAGCGCAGGTGATGGAAGCGCGCGCAAGGGCCGTTGCTGAGGCCTCGCCCGAGCTGGCGAAGGAGGGGCTGAACGCTGCGGCAGATCTCTTCGTGCAGCTGGGCGCCACCTACGATGCCGCGCGCTGCCGTCGAACGGCGCACGGGGGCCCGACGGGCTCGGTGCGGTCATCGGTGCGCGGCCGGCGGGGCTACGGTGGCCAGCTGTCGCCGCGGGAGATAGAGGTGGCTCAGCTCCTCGCGACCGGCGCCTCCAACAAGGAGATCGCAGAAGTTCTCTTCCTGTCGGTGAGGACCGTGGAACACCATGTAGCCCGTGCCCTGAGCAAGCTTGGGGTGACGGAACGCAGCGCGGTGGGTGGCGCTTTGCAGGCACGATCCGACGGATAGAAGGTGACCCTCGGCCCGTTGGTGCGGTGGCTTGCCATGGCTTCATGACGTCGTGCGTCGGGGTCCAGCAGGAAACCGGGCTGGGGCTTTCGACCTGCAGCCGGGTCCGGCCCCGCTCCACCGCGCGGGGGAAGCGGCATCCGCTGTCGCGGCTGGTGCGACAGCGGATGCCGACTCGGCTATTCGATGACGAGCTGTGCGAGCTGGAGGCGGAAGCGGCCGGATTCGTCGCTCGCAGGTGCGCCCAGACGAGTGACGTGAAGGCGCAGATAGCGGCCAGAGGCCGACGGGAGGCTGAAGGTTTGTGACTGTCCTCCTGGTGAGGGCTGGCCGGTGACGGACCGCACTGTGGTGTAGCCCGTGCCGCTGGCTGTGCGGGTCTGGATGGTGAAGTCGACAGGGAAGCCGGCCGTGCCTCCGCCGGCGGCTGCGGTGTCGGTCCGGGGGAAGAGCATGACGGAGCTGAAGGCCCGGTCGGTGCCGAGGTCGAATTCGACCCAGACCGGGGATCCGGAAACGTCGGCCGAGGCGAAGTCGTGGCTGGTGTATCCCTTGGTGCCGACGGCGCTGGTGAGGATGCCGTCGAGAAGCCGGTCCCTGCCCCAGTCACTGTTCTCCAGGGAGCTGTTGCTGGTCACGGTGGTGCCCCGGGCCGGGATATGTGCCTCGGCGAGCTGGAGACGGTAGCGGGTGGGTTCGTCCGTGGCGGGTGTGCCCAGCTTGGACGCTCGCAGCCGCACGTACCGGGCTCGCGTCGACTTGAAGCCGTAGGTCTGCGGGCGGCCGTTCGGGTTGGCCGCGGCGGTGACGGTACGGACGGTGCTGTAAGTGGTGCCGCCCGAGGTACGCGTCTGGACGGTGAAGTCCACCGGGAAACCGGCGGTCCCACCCCCGGACGCCGGGGTGTCAGTGCGCGGGAAGAGTCGCACCGCGTCCAGGTCGGTGTCGGCGCCCAGGTCTATCTCGACCCAGACCGGTGAGGCGGAGGCGTCAGAGGAGGGAAAGTCGTTACTGGTGTAGCCCTTGGCTCCGCTGACGCTCGTGTCGTGGCCGTCCGTGAGCTTGGCCACGCCCCAATGCGCGTTCTCCAGAGTGTTGTTACTCGTGACGGGCTTTCCGACGGCCAGATTGCTCAGGCTCCCGACCCCTGTCGCCGTGAAGGTCCGCGTCCCCGGCTCCATCTGGAAGTAGACGTAGGAGCCGTCCCTACCGGCATATGACACTCCGGACACGGACCCCACGGGCGCGCCGTCACGGTACACAACCGTGCTTCCCGTCTTGATCTCCGGATGCTGACCTCCGTACGTGGGCACGCCGAGGCGGGCCGTGGTGCCGCTGGGAGATTCGAGCCGGAGGGTCACCGTGCCGTCCGCACGCTCGATGTCCAGCCCGATGTTGCCCCTGACGGTCGGGGTGACCGTGTTGATGTGGGTGAACGTTCCCGTCTGGGGCACCACGTCGTACTTCCCCCACCCCGGCTCGGTGGGCCGGACACCCGCGGCGTAGGCGGACAGTACGTACAACGGTCCACCGTTCCACGCGTGGTTGTCCGTGCCGCTTCCTCCCTTGGTCCAGAATTCCCACAGGGTGTAGCCCGGATCGGCCACCTGCTGCGCGTACCGGGTGCGCATCCGCGACTCCGCCACGGAGACCGCGCCCATGAGGTAGAGGGCCTCCAGGACATAGAACTCCAGGTAGGGGCTGGCGTTCATGTGCTCGGTGAGCACTTTGGTGATGTGCGGGTGGTTCGCCGGAGCGGCCAGGCCCGCCACGACGGCGAGCGCGTTGCCCCGGTCGTCGGTGTCTCCGTTGTAGCCGGGAGAGCGGTACTCCTTTCTCGCAGCGTCCCACAGCACACGGTCGAAGTTCGCCTTGATGCTGTTGCGACGCCCCTGCCAGGTGGCGACATCGGTGGAGTTGCCGGAGAGTTCGGCCAGCGTGATGGCCGATCCCGACGCGAGGTAGTACCAGGCGTTGTCGAGGATCCGGGCGTCGATGTTGCTTCCCCAGTCTTCCCAGTCCCAGCCTCCCGCCCGGTGATTGACGAGGCCGTCTGCGTCGAGGGTCCAGAGATTGAGGTACTTCTTCACCTGGGGGTACACCGAGCTGACCGTGGTGGTGTCCCCGGTGTAGGTGTGAAAGGTCTCGAGGCTCCACACGGAGGCCAGCATCTGGGTGGGCAGTTCGGCGCTCCAGTTGCCGGCAGGCACCGGGGAGTAGAGAACGCCGTCGGGCTTCTGCCATGCGGCGAGTTCGGAAATGGCCTTTCGGCCCAGGTCGTTGCTGCGTGGGTCGAAGGTGTAGAACCCCTCCTTCAGCTGGTTGACGACGTCGCCCCACCACTGGGCGCGCTCGCGGGTGGGACAGTCGAAGTACGTGTCGCGCATGTTGACGTACATCGTGCGCGAGGCCTTGCCCCACAGAGCGTTAAAGTACGGGTCGTTGCTCGTGAAGGAGCCGGTGAAGCTCGTGTCGTAGCCGCTTTCCCGGTACCTCAGCTCCAGGATGGTGACGGACGACGGGATGGTGTAGTGGACGGCGGTACCGCTCAGCCAGCCGAGGGACTCGAATTCCTGGACGCCGCCTGTGGTGATGTAGGTGGAGCGGAGGTTGTTCTCCCCGCCGTCGGTGTAGTGGTCCGTCTGGATGTTGATCACCGCGCCGGCCGGAGCGTCGACCTTGAGGTACGGGGTGATCTGGATGTTGGAGGGCAGCTTCGCGGTGATGACGGTCGTCCCTTGTCCGGTTCCGGGCAGGGAGTGGTGGTTGGTGTAGGCGAGCAGTCCAGTGGTCCGGAAGAAGGGGATGGGGCGCTTCACCAGTGCGTTCCAGGGCGCGGCACCGGTCGCTCCCTGGTCGGTGGCGGACGGCCACGCACTGTCGTTGTAGGCGGGCGTGTGCCAGCCGTTCACGTTGCTCGCGTTGCGGGCGTCGTAGTGGATGTTGGATTCGGGAAGCCGCCAGTTCGGCTGCCCGCCGCTGGTGTCGGCGCCGTAGCCTGGATGGACCATGGCCTTCCAGCCGGTGCCGCTCACGACCGAGGTGGTCGTGTCGCCCGCGACGATGGAGGACTCGAAGAGCAGTCCGGCCTTGCCACTGTTCTTGTGGGAGAAGCTGTGCTTGCCGAAGTGCCATGCCAGCACGGCGATGGTGTTGTCCCCCTCGACCAGGTGGGGTGCGAGGTCCACCTGGTCGTAGTAGGTGTCGTTGGGATTCGGGCCCCGCTTCAGTCCACCTTCGAAGATCACCAGATTGCCGTTGACGTAGAGCCAGTACTTCGAGTCGACCGCGATGCGGGTGATCGCCGACGTCGGAACGCCTGGGAGTCGTACGACGCGCCGGAACGCGGCCCACTGGTTGGCGGCGCCGGCTCCTGCCCACATCCACCGACCGGACCATTCGGCCGCGGCGGCGGTCGAGGCAATCCCGGGAACTACCAGAGAGGACGCACACGCTGCGAGGGAGACACTGATCGCGTTGCGCAGCACGTCGCGACGTGATTGAGACATGGGAAGTCCTGACGGAGACGTTGGATGAGGATCCAGGAGGCTGACAGCTCCAACGAATCCGGAAGGCCACGCATGACGAGCGGGGCTCGGCGTCGTGCGCGGCGTGACCGATGATTCGGGCGACTCGGCCGGACAGTCGTCCACCCCGTCGTCGGAAGGTCCGGCAGTGCCGGGGATCCGAGTGACTTTCAGGCTCCGCTGTCCACCGTTGTCCCAGTCCGTCACCCTCAGGGCGGGCGCAGGGCTGGAGCGTTTCTCTTGAGGCCCATACGAGCACGGGGTCATAGGGGGGTCAATACTTCGCGCATAGGATCGAGATGGAAACCGACACCGCACGGCATGAGAGGGCGGGGTCCAAGCGCTTGGACAGAGCCGCCCGGCAGCTTCCAGCTCGGTGAAAGTGCTTGTCGCCGCGCGCAGTTGAGCAGCATCGTCAGGGGCCCCCGCCCTCAGGAGCGCGTCAGCCTCCTTCTGCGCCTCTACTGCCGTCTGATAGGGCGGCCGATCTCCTCCCATGCGGCTGTGCAGGTCCGAGCTGCGGTGCGGCACGGATCGGCTCGCACTGGAGGCACAGTGCCCCGGGGTTGGTGCAGTTCGGCGCGGGGGCGGGCGTCCTGCGGCTCGCTGTGGCCTCTCCGCACCGGACAGGTCGGCCTTGGCCCCGTCGGTCCTGTCGGTGAACAGTGCTGCCTGGACGGCGACGGGGACGAGGCCAGGGGCCTGGCAACACTTGCGGCATGGGCCGGCAGCCGCCCGGGTAGCAGTGGCGCCGAGGCGGAGCCGCGAAGCTACCCGTCCACAGGCCGTCCGGCACGGGATCGAGCGCCTGTGGAGTTCTGCCGCCCGGGTGCCTTAACTGTCCAGCCCTCGAGTCGAACTCATCCTGAATGATCAGCCAAGGGGGCCTTGTCCCGAGCTCCATTCCTCGTCCCGGGAGGGGCCGGCAAAGTGACAGGCTGCAGCGTGGTCGTGTGCGTAGTCCCGCAGATGCGGGTCTTGCTGCTCGCATCGCAGCCGCTCGCCGGGCTGGAGAGTCGCATACCGGGGGCATCGAGGGCGGAAGCGGCAGCCGGTCGGGATGTTCGCAGCATCGAAGGTGGCGTTGGCCAGTTGGATCCGTGGGCGTCTGCGCTCCGTGGCGGGGTCGGGCACTGGCGCTGCCGACCAAAGGGCGTGGGTGTAGGGGTGGGCTGGCGTGGAGAAGACGGACTGGACCTTGCCGATTTCTACGATGCGCCCCAGGTACATGATCGCTACTCGGTCCGCGACGTAGCGGGCAACTGCGAGGTCGTGTGCCACGAAGAGATAGCTCAGTGATAGGCCCTGCCTGAGTGTGCCTAGCAGGTTCAGCATGGATGCCTGGACGGAGACGTCCAAGGCGGAAACCGGTTCGTCCAGCAGGAGGAGCCGCGGGGATGGGGCCAGGGCCCGGCCGATGTTCACTCGCTGGCGCTGGCCGCCTGAGAGTTCCGAGGGAAACCGGCTCGCGTGCTCGGCATCAAGGCCCACGAGATCAAGCAGCTCTTCGACCCGTTCACTGATGCGCTGCGGCCTCCAGGCCTGGGCGCGCAGTGGTTCTGCGAGGAGGTCCACGACCGGCATGCGGGGATCCAGTGCGGCGCTGGGGTCCTGGAAGACGATCTGCACGTCTCGTCGCAGTTGTGCGCGCTCGTTCCGGTTCAGATTCGCTGTCTTGTGTCCGAACAGTGTGACTGTGCCCTGCTCGTCTTCGTGGGTTCGTCTGCCGGCGTCCGTGGTGAGGGAGTCGGCGATGGTACGGAGCATCGTTGACTTGCCGCATCCGGATTCCCCGATCAGGGCGAGGGCTTCCGCCGCTCTGATGTCGAGGTCAACGCCGTCGACCGCACGGACGGTGCCGACCCTCTTCCTGAGCAGGGCGCCTCTCAAGACGGGAAAGTGTCGCACTAGGCCGTCGAGTTGGAGTGCGACGGGGCGTTGCTGGCGAGGCGATGGTGGGGGGGTTCCGGGGATCTGCACGTGGGGTGTGGGGTAGATGCGGCTTCTGTCGAGCAGTCCGAGGTGGAGTTCCGGGGCGCGGTGGCAGGCGGCTGCGTGGGGTGCCGTCTCGGTGCTGGTTGTCAGGGGGGGATCTTGCTGGCGGCAGACGGGGAGAACGATGGGGCACCGGTCGGCGAAAGGGCATCCGGCTGAGGTGCTGCCACGTGGCGGTGCGCTGCCGTCGATGGGTTGGAGGGGTCGGTCTGCGGCCAGCTCCGGTCGGGGTACCGCTCCCAGGAGGCCGATGGTGTAGGGCATGAGGGGACGGTGGTACACAGCTTCGGCGGGGCCGCGTTCCACTGCCTTTCCGGCGTACATGACCTGAATGTGGTCGGCGATCCCGGCCAGTGTGCCGAGGTCGTGGGTGATGAGGACGAGTGCGGCGCCGGTCGTCAGTGCGGCTTTCTTCAGCACGTCGAGGATCTGGGCCTGCGCGATGGTGTCCAGGGAGCTCGTGGGTTCGTCGGCGATGAGCACCTTGGGGTTGTTGGCGATGGCCATGGCGATGACGGCGCGCTGGCAGATCCCGCCGGAGCACTCGTGCGGGAAGGCGTCCGCTCTTCGGTTTGGTTCTGGCACACCCACAAGGTCGAGCAGCTCGATCGCTCGGGCTCGGGCGGCTTTTTTGTCCAGCGTTTGATGTGTCCGTAGTGCTTCGGAGATCTGCTCGCCGAGGGTGTACACGGGGGTGAGGGCTGCCCGCGGGTCTTGCGGGATGAGGGCGATCTCTTTGCCCCGGATGGCGCTGAGGTCCCGGTCCGGCAGGTCGTGGATTTCGCGGCCTAGCAGCTTTACGGAACCGTGGGTGGTGGCGGTGTCGGGCAGCAGGCCCATGAGGGCGGCCGCCACAGTGCTCTTGCCTGACCCGGACTCGCCGATGATCCCGAGGTTCTCTCCCTCCGCGACGACGAAGGACAGTGCTTTGACTGCTTGCACCGGTTGGCCCTCGCTGGGAAACGAGACGTGCAGGTCGGTGACTTCAAGGGCGGGAGCGGTGCCGGGCGGTGTGATGTCCGGCCCTGGGTGTGGGGTGTTCGGCCGCTTTTGCGGCCTGGGCCTGGGAGGGATCCGCTTGTTGCGGTGCCTGGTGTTGGGGGACGTGAGCCGTTTTTTGGCGGCGGGTGCGCCGGGGTCTAGTGCATCGCGCAGCCCGTCACCGATCAGGAAGACCGAGAGGCATACGAGGAAGAGGAGAGCGGCTGGGAAGTAGAACAGCCAGGGGAAGGAAACTGCTGCGGGTGTGCCGGCGGCGATCACCCCTCCGAGTGAGACGTCGGGGGGCTGTACGCCGAACCCGAAGTACGACAGGCCTGCCTCTCCGATGACAGCTGCGCCTACTTGGAGGGTGGCGTCGATGATGAGGAGCGAGGCGATAGCGGGAAGCATGTGTCGGGTGAGAATGGAGTGTGCAGGGACTCCCGCGTACTCGGCTGCCTGTACGTATCCCGCGCTTCTCAGTGTATGGATCATGTCGCGCACCACGCGTCCGGTGAGCATCCAGCTGAAGCCTGCCAGCAGCAGGACGAAGAGCATCCAGCTTCGGCCGCCGATGCGGCCGGCCACGACGGCGACGATGAGGAAGCTCGGGAGGACCAGCATCATGCTGACGAGCCCCATGAGAACGCGGTCGGTGCCCCTGCCGAAGTAGCCGGCGCAGCCGCCGACGAGTGTTGCGAGCGCGGTGGCGATCGCCCCGGTCAGCAGGCCGACGGTCAGGGAGCGCTGCATTCCGCGCATCGTGGCGGCGTAGACGTCGGCGCCCGCGGAGTCGGTGCCGAACCAGTGTCGGGAGCTGGGTGGTTGCTGGAATGCGGTGTAGTCCAGTTCGGTGTGGTTCCAGGGGTACAAGAGCGGAGTGAGGTAGGCGAGGGCGAAGAGCAGGGCGAGCAGTACGAGTCCTGTCGCCGCGCCGCGGTTTCGTTTGAAGCGGGTCCAGATGAGCCGTCTGCGACCACTGGGGGTTCTGTGCGGGTCGGTTTCCGCAGTGGGCCGGTTCGCCGGTCCGGGGAGTCCTGTGGTCATGGCGGGTCCTGGAGGGCGGGTGTCTGGGCAGATCGGGATGGTGTGGTCATCGCACTGCGATCCGTGGGTCCAGGGCGACGTGGGCTACTTCGCACAGCAGGGAGGAGATCAGTACCAGCGCGGCGGTGAAGAGGCCGATGCTCGCCACGGCGTTGACGTCGTTCGTCGTGATGGCGTCGATGAGCCAGTCCCCCATGCCCCGCCAGCCGAATGCCTTCTCGATGAATGCCGCGCCGGTGAAGAGGAGCACCGTGTTGTAGACGAACAGCGGGATGAGTGGGAGCAGGGCCATGCGCAGGCCGTGTTTCAGGAGAGCTGTGCGTCGCGGAAGGCCTTTGGCGCGCGCTGTTCGCAGGTAGTCGCTTCCGAGTACGTCGAGCATGGTGCTGCGCTGGTAGCGGCTGAAGAGTGCTGTTTGGAACGCGATGAGGACGAGACTGGGCAGGATGAGGTGCTGGGCGCGGCTGACGAATCGTTCGAGCGTTCCGCGGGCTTCGGGTGAGTACTCTCCGGTGTACTCGATCAGGGTGGTCCCCAGGAGGCTGTTGAGGTCCCTGGCCCAGAGTTGGGCGGTCGTGGCGAGGACGAAGACGGGGGTGGCCAGGATGGCGAAGGACGCGGCCGCTGTCATTCGGTCGACGAGGCGATGTTGTCTGACGGCGCTCCAGGTGCCGACAAGTACCCCGCAGGCGGTTCCGAGGAGCGTGGCGATCAGGAGGAGTCGGGTGCTGACTGCGACGCGTCTGGCGAACTCGGTGTTGACTTGTCCTCCCGTCACGGTGCGGCCCAGGTTGCCGTGTGCCACGTCGCCGGCCCAGTGCAGGAATCGCTGCACGACGGGGACTTCGGGATTCAGGTTGTACGCGTCGAGGGTGGCCGAGATCACGGCGTCAGAGGGCCGCGGGTTGCGCTGGAGGTAGTTGGAGCGGGGGTCGAGGCTCAACGCCGCGAGGAGGTACGTCACGGTGACGGCGGCCAGGACGAGGATCGTGTACATGGCCGCAGTACGCAGAATGTATCGGGTCAATTGGTGCAGCTCTGGTTGATCTGGACGCCGTGGTGTGGGTGGATCGTATGCCAGGTCGGGTGTTGCGGTGGCGTCGGACGCGCCGCCGGGGTCAGGTGCGGCAACGTCCTTCCTGCCGTCCCCATGGGGTGGTCGTGTCGACGATCACCGGGGCGTTGCCAGAGCGCAGTTGACCTCATGGCGGTGGGACAGCTCGAGCTTGCGCAGGATCTTCGTGACGTGATGCTCCACTGTGCGCAGCGACAGGAAGAGCTTGCCGGCGATCTCTCGGTTGGTGGCGCCGTCGGCGACCAAGCGGGCGACTTCCAGTTCCCGCGGGGAGAGGTCTTGGCCGTAACTGCGTCGGCCTCTCGGCTTCGGCTTGGCTTCCTGGGCTGTACGCAGTGAGTCCTGGCAGCGCTTTTCGTCGTAGGAGGCGCCGAGTGCGCTGTAGGCGGCCGTCGCCGCCCGCAGGACGATGACCGCGGTGTCTGGCCGGCCTGCTCGGAGCAGAGCGGCTGCCTGCTGCTCCGAAGCCTGGGCGCCCTGGTAGGGGCGGCCGATGTCGTGCCACAGCGCTCTGGCGCGCGCGTAGTGGGCTACGGCCCGCGCGGGATCGTTCGTCAGGATCAGGTGTCCCCGAGCCTGGTGGATCTCGGCTTTGAGTGCGGGTGCGCACCTGGCATGGGTGGAGCGCTCCGCGCTCGTCACGATCGCCTGGGCCTCTCCGGTTCTGCTGGTGGCCAGTGCGGCTTGCACGGCCAGGGGGACGAGGCCGGATGCCTGGTGCCGCTGGAGTGCGGGTTTGCGGTACTTCAGGCACTGAGCGGCCTGCCTCCATGCCTCCTCTGGTTCGCCGCGGTCCAGGTGCAGGCGGGTGAGGGATGCGCGTACTCCTGCGGAGACGTAGTGGCCACCTGTGGCTGTGGCATGGTGGAGGTGCTTGACGGCGGGGTCGTGGTCGCCCGCTGCCAGGCAGAGGTTGGCCAGGATGAGGGAGCGGGTTCCCTCTGCCATGGCCATCTCCGGATAGTTCTCGTGCAGCGCCTGCAGCTGGTGCGGGAGTCCGTGCCATGCGCCGGCCCACCAGTCCAGGAGGGTCAGGGCGGTTGTGCTCTGGCATTGCAGGAGGTCGCTGCCGAGCACGCTTGCCATGGTCTGGCCGTCGGTGAGCAGTCGGCGGGCTGTGCTGTCGAGTCCGATACCCAGGGCCAGGGAGCCCAGTGCGCACAGGACTCGGTTCGTCTCCAGAGCGTTGCTCGGGTCGGGTGTACGGCGGGGGGTGTTCTCCATGGCTTTCCAGAGTTCTTCGTCGCCTTGTGCCGCTTCCAGGACGGAGGTGGCGGTGCGCACGACGGCGGCTGTTCGTGTGTCTCCGCTTGTCGTGGCGGCGTGCTGGGCGGTTTCGAGCCAGGTTTGGGCGTCTTGTTCGTCGCTTTCGATCATGGCGAGCGTGCTGGCTGCCTCGGCGGCCATTGCAGGGTCTGCGTGCAGTTCGGCTGCCGCGACACGCAGATCGGATATGCGGGTGCTGTCGCCGGCGTGCACGATGGCGAGGCGTTCGGTGTGGAGGGTCAGTTCCGCCCGGATGCGGGCGGGCAGGTCTGGCCGTGCCAGGGTGCGGCGCAGGGTGTGGAGCGTCTGCTTGTGCTGTGCGAGGTGGTAGGAGTTCCTGGCCAGCATGAGTGCGGCGTGGGAGAGGCTGTCGGTGTCCATCGTCGGTGTTTGGAGGACTTCGAGCAGAAGGCGGGTCGCGCCGGCCCGGTCTCCCCCTGCGGCGGCCTGGCTGGCGGCTGCGTTCGCCTGCTGGATCCACAGGGCGGTGTCTCCCAGTTGCCGCGCTTGCCAGGCGATGTGGGCAAGGGGTGGGCTGGGGTGGGTCCACATGGTGCTGATGGCATGGCGGTGCATGCGTCTTCTGTCCGGTCCGGGGATGTCCTGGTACACCGCGATGCGGGCTGCAGAACGGCGGAATGCGTAGGAGATGGGTCCTGTCTCGCGCAGGAGGCCACAGGCCAGGGCGGCTGTGATGCCTGTGGAGGCTTCCTCCGTGCTGAGGCCTGATACTTCGGCTGCCAGCGGGAGGCTGAAGGTGCCGCCCAGGACGGCTGCGGCGCGTACGACGGTGATGCCTTCGGGTGGCAGCCTGTGGAAGGTGGCGGCCATTGCCTCCCGGACGGCACGGGGGGCGCCGAGGGCCTCGAGAATCGGCGTGAGGTCTTCTTGGGGATGCGGCGGTCGCCCAAGGTGTCGTTGCAGTGCGGCGAGGTCCTCGATGAGCGTTCTGGGCACGCCGTCACTGCGGGTGTGGAGTGTCGCGGCGGATTCTGGTGATATCTGACTGCCCAGGGTGCGGGCGGCGAGGTCACGGACGTCCGCCGGTGACAGGGGGGCGAGCTGCAGCTCCATGGTGTGCACGGGCGGTTGCGGATGGTAGGCGGCGCCTAGGAGCGGTTCGTGAGGGAGATCGCCATGGCGGTGGCTGAGGACCAGGCCGACCCCGTCGGGCATGGTCGCCGTCAGGAGAAGCAGGAGTTCACGGCTGGATTCGTCACTCCACTGAATGTCCTCGATCATCAGAACTACTGGCGCCGCGCGGCGCAGCAGGTCTTTCAGGTCGTCGACGAGGTCGTAGGCGGCGGGAGCGGTCGGTGACGCGTGCCGGGCCGGCGGTGTGGCCATGAGTGTGGCCATCGCAGGGCTCATGGAGCCTGGGGTCGAGGTGCCGGGCAGGGTCCGGTGCAGGCTGCGCAATGCCTCGAGGACGGGCTGGAACGGATACGGTCGGCGAAGGGGGTAGCAGTTCGCCAGGATGACGTGCGTGCCTGCGGCTCTCAGCGCCTCGGCGGCTTCGAGCAGAAGCCGCGACTTGCCGATTCCTGCTTCTCCCTCGATGACTGTCACGGCTGGGAGTGTTTTCAGAGCGGCCAGCAGATCGGCCAGGTCGGTTTGTCGGCCGACGAGTGCAGTGTGGTCGCGGCGGGTGGCGTCCGCAGCCAACATTGGGTCCTCCGTGTTGTACGTTTCTTCGCCCCTCGAAAGGTTTCCTGGCCTGCCTTGCCGGCCGCGAGCCGGAAGGCTCACGGGAGGCGGCGGCGTGGTCGTGACCAGGGCTTTCGGTCATGCTGGGGGTGTGCATCCGCCGGTTTGGCGTTGGTCCCCTACTGGCAGTGGCGGTCGATGGTGAACCAGATGACCGTTCCATCGGCGTGGGTACGGCTGCCCCAGTCGGCGGCGAGGGCCTCGACCAGGAAGAGCCCTCTGCCGTTCTCGGCGTCAGCAGTGGGGGGCTGGGCAGGTGCCGCGATCGGTTCGGCCGCCGGGCCGGCGTTGTGAACCTCGACGGTGATCGAGCGGTGGTCGAACCGCACGGTGACGATGACCGGCGCGGGAGTCTCGCCACCAGCAGAGGTGCTGTGCTGGATCGCGTTGGCGGCCAGTTCCGTGAAAAGCAGGGCGACGGGCTCCATGAGCTCATCCCAGCCTCGCCTGGTTACTGCATGCTGGACGAGATGGCGGGCTTGCGGGACGGCCTGCGGGAGAGGGGCGAACTGCAGTCGCATGCCGTCCTCGTCTTCGGCGCTTCGGACATCACCGGCTTCTGACCACTCGCATCGGCCGGGCGCAGGGCGGCTGAGGTCAGCCGAAGCGCCGGGCATCGGCGTGGTGCGCTGCTGCAGTGCCGCTCCGGTCGCGAACGAAACAGGGGGCACCAGGCTGGCATCGTCAAGGCTGAAAGACATAATGGCCTCCTCGCATCAGCCGGCTGCCTCGAGCGGTCAACCGCTTCTGCCCCTCACGTAACCGCGTAGAAGAGTGCGGGTTGAATGGGTACTCACTACCTATTCGCGAGGCTCCCGGCGTCAGCAGCTGACACTGCCCGTCTGCGTTCACGGATCGTGCGCAATCCGCGCCCTGTCGCCTCATGCCCCCACCCCGAGATGAATCGATTCAATACCTGGATGCCGTGAAGCTACGCCCAGGCCCGCCGTTGGTCAATGCAAGGAGGCAAGGCGCCCGATAGATCTTCGCCGGGCCTCGGATCCCACAGGGCGCCCGCCGCGCCGCGGCGACTCGAACCTTCGAGCCCCGGCGGCGCACATGAGCCCGGACGGGGTGGCGCCCCGCCGCGGCCACGAGCAGGGCCCTCCTGGTGCCGAACGTCCGCCTTCCTCGCGGCGGGCGACCCCGGGGCTTCTCTGGACGGAACAAGCCCCGAGGGCCGCCTGTATGCCCTACTGGAGGGGCTGGAACCCCTGACAGACGGGGCTTTTGCACCGGCGCCTCGACCCCTTGCCGTTGAGGCTGATCGCAGGGCGCCGGCGCCCTGCGATCAGCACATCACCCCGGAGGTCGCGTACGGGGGCAGCCGACCGCTCGCTGCAGGTCACGCGGCCGGCTCGCCGGCCCAGCGCAGTCGGCATCGGTTCCACTCCGATACACACGCTCACCGACAGTTCGATCCCCCCTGGCTGGCTCCTCTTCGGGCCCGACGCCATCAGCCTGGGCCCTCCCGGTGCACGCCACCGGCGACCCTCCTGATCGGGCCGACAACCCGGACGGGAGACGGGATCCGCTCCGGCGAGCACGGCGCGAGCCGCCCAGTCGGGGCCGAGTCGCGCACCACCGCCATGCAAAGAGATGAGATCTCGAATTTTACTGCGGGGCATGACGGCTTCACGCGGGGTTAACACGCCCCTTACAGTTCCGGTCACTCGTCACCGACGCAGGCCCCCTCGGCCTGCGCGACGCCGGTGGCGAGACCTCATGTAAGGGCGGAAACGCAATGATGCGGACCCATGGACTGAATCGTTACACTGCGGTAGCGGCTCTCGTGATAGCCAGCCTCACGGGCTACGGCCTCAACGCGCCGATCGTGGCTGCAGCCGATACTGCCGAGACTTTGACCCTGTCGGCGCTCACCACCAACGGCCTGTTGAACCCTCCTGGCATCGACACTGCGAAGCCGAGGCTGTCGTGGAACGTCGCCTCCCCCAGCCGAGGCGCGTCGGTCAGCGCAGCTCAGGTGCGCGTGTGGAAGGACACGCCTTCGAACGTCGTGTGGGACAGCGGGAAGATCACGGCTGCCGGCATCGACTCCGTGGTCTACGACGGCGAGGCCCTCGAGGCGCGCAGTCTCTACGGCTGGCAGGTGCGTGTCTTCGACGAGAACAGCGCAGTCACCGGATGGAGCCCGGCCGCCACCTTCGGAACGGCCATGATGTCGCCGGCCGACTGGGGTGACGCAAAGTGGATCACCCATCCCAGCTGGAAGACCCCTGGCGGGCCGGGGAACGACCCCGGCCTGCAGCCTGTGACGATTCCCCTCACCGGCGGCCCTGCGACCACCCGCTACCTGACACTCGAGGTCAACGGTCTCGGCGCCCCCATTGCCGGGGAGTCGGGCCGCTATCTGCAGCTGGCCGAACTCGAGGCCCGCAACGGTGCCGGCGGCGCCAACGTGGCCAGGGGTGCTGCGGTGACCTCCTCCGAGTCGATCGACAACTGGGGCTGGTCCAAGTCCTTCCTCACGGACGGCGTCCGTGACAGCGCGACCGCGACCGCGCGGGGGTACTCCTCTCAGCTGCACACCGACGCCTCCCCCGGCCAGCCGATCACCCTGACCGTCGACCTCGGCACCGTGAAGAAGATCGACCGCCTCGTCCTCTACCCCCGTAGCGACGCGAAGACCGCCGACGGCAGGAGCCCCAACTTCCCCACAGCCCTCACCGTGCGGGCCGCCGACTCCGCAGCGGGATGGTCAGGCATCGCGAGCAACGACAACGTGCCCAACCCTGCCTACTCGACTCAGGGAAACCCCTACACCATCGACCTGGCCCGACCCACCAAGACCAGCAAGCTGACCCTCACGGTTCCCGAGGTCAGCGACGTCTATGCGGACACGCCGAACGGCTTCCTGCTGCAACTCGCGGAGGTCGAGCTCCTGGACCAGGCGGGCAACAACATCGCGCGTGGCCTCCCCGTCACGACGAGCCCGGGTCTTGAGGACTGGGGCTGGGGCCGCACCCTGCTGACCGACGGCATCACCAACACCAACAACAGCCAGGCCCGCGGATTCACCACCTGGCCACCTTCGCCGAATCCGGTACTCACCGCCAACGGCGACGCCAGGCCCGGCACCATCACCATCGACCTCGGCGCAGAGAAGACCGTGAACAAGGTCAAGGTCTACCCGCGCACCGACAAGTCTCAGACCGTGGGGGGATCACCGGCCACCGTCTCCTTCATGAAGCGCTTCGATCTGACAGCCTTCAAGCCCGTACTGGCGTCCTACACCAACACCACACCGCCTCCGGCCCCGCAGCCCCGCCCCATCTCCCTGCCACTGCTGCGCACCGGCTTCACGGCAGACAAGGCCGTCAAGAGTGCACGGCTGTTCGTCGCGGGCCTGGGCGCCTATGTCGCCTACGTCAACGACGAGCGGGCCGGCGACACCCAGCTCGGCTCCCCGTGGTCGAGGTACGACAAGCGGGTCCACTACGACACGATCGATGTGACCAGTGCCGTCAAGCAGGGGGCCAACGCGATCGGCATCGCGCTCGGACAGGGCTACTTCGAGGGTGTGCATGACTGGGTGCCCGCTGACCGGCGCGGTGCCTGGGACGGCGTCCTCCGCGCACGCGCGGTGATGGAGATCGCCTTCACCGACGGGACGCGCAAGGTCGTGACGACCGGTCCGCAGTGGACCACGGACCTGGGACCCACGCTGCCTTTCACCTCCAGCCTCCCGGACAGCGAGGGCTACGACGCCAGGCTGGAACAGGACGGATGGAGCACCGCAGGCTTTGACGCAGGGGGCTGGAAGCCCGCTGCGACGATCGACCACCCCGAGGCCGTGCAGTTGCAGGCATCACCGGTGCCCCCCACTCGCGTGAGCGGCACCCTCAACCCGGTGTCGGTGGCCAGCCCGGCAGCAGGTGTGCGCGTCTACAACTTCGGACAGAACATCGCCGGCAACACCAAGGTCACCTTCGACCTGCCCGCAGGCACCAAGGTCAACCTCCGGTACGGGGAAAGGCTGGACAACGGCCGGGTCCTCGTGGTCCACGGACGCTACCAGGACGACACGTTCACCGCCGACGGCAAGGGCCCGCACACGTGGACGCCCGCCTTCACCTACAGGGGCTTCCAGTACCTCGAGATCAGCGGACTGCCCGCCGGCGCGCCGCAGCCGCAGGTTCAGGCTCTGCGCATGCACAACGACTTGACGAGCATCGGCACCTTCAGCTCCGGCAACGACACTCTCAACTGGATCCACCAGGCCACCCGGGACACCCTGCTGAACAACGCCGTGCAGGGAGTCCCCACGGACGGGTCCTACGTGGAGAAGCTGCCGTGGCTGGC
Source organism: Streptomyces sp. NPDC004435 (assembly GCF_042873895.1). Classification (NCBI taxonomy): domain Bacteria; kingdom Bacillati; phylum Actinomycetota; class Actinomycetes; order Kitasatosporales; family Streptomycetaceae; genus Streptomyces; species Streptomyces sp. NPDC004435. The sequence goes on from NZ_JBIAMB010000016.1 coordinate 94,651, forward strand.
GGACGGCGCGCTCATGGAAGATGCGATGCTGCGCAACTTCGACACCACCGCCTTCTACGCCAAGTGGTTCAACGACATCGTCGACAGCCAGGTGAGCAACGGCGACATGCCGATGTTCGCCCCTATCCACGGAGACACGGCTCGCAGCAGCGCGTGGGCCAATGCCGGCACGGAGACCGCCGTGCTGCTGCTTCAGCACGGACAGCGCGACGTCGTGGCCGCCCGCTACGACGAACTGAAGAAGTACGCCGAGTTCGAATGGAGCCAGCGGACCTCGACGCAGGAGATGTGGGGAGACTGGGTCTGCCCCGACACCAACTGCAACAACGACGACAACAAGACGTTCGTCGGCAAGGCGTACCGATACCGCAGCGTCGACCAGTTCGCCGACATCGCCCAGCAGCTGGGCAAGACAAGCGACGCCACGCTCTTCGCCGACCGTGCCGAGCAGATGAAGAGCACGTTCAACAGCGACTTCTACGACGCAGCCAACCGTGTCTACCGGGCGAAGGCGGGCGGGCCTTTCTGGCAGACCAACAATCTGCTTCCGCTGGTCTTCGGTCTCGCGCCGGAAGCAGACACCAGCGCGATCGCCCAGAAGATCAAGGCCGACGTCGAGTCGCGAGGCAACCACCTGGGCACGGGTGTTCTCGGAACGAAGTACCTGCTGCGCGTGCTGACCCAGTTCGGCCATGTCGACACCGCGTACGCCGTGGCCTCCTCGACGACGTACCCCAGCTGGGGCTACTGGAAGTCGCTGGGCGCCACCTCCCTGTGGGAGGAATGGGGCGCGTGGTCGAGGTCGCAGGGGCATCCGTTCCTCGGCACGGCAGAGGACTGGATGCTCATGGACCTCGCCGGCCTCCAGCGCAGTGAGGGCGAGGCGGTCATCAAGCCTCACGTCCCGTCCGGACTGGACCGGGCCTCCTCTTCCCTGGCGACGTCGGGCGGCAGCCTCTCATCGAGCTGGAAGGTATCCGGCTCCGCTCTGACTCTGGATGTCTCCGTCCCGGTCAGCCGGACGGCACTCGTCCACGTGCCCGTCAAGGCTGGGCAGAGTGTGACTGCGCCGGCAGGAGCTCAGTACGTCTCCGACCAGCAGGGATTCAAGGTCTACCGCGTCGCGAGCGGCTCCTACCAGTTCACAGCTCAGTAGAGCCAGCACGAAGCGGCCTGCTCCTGCTCTCTGCGGCCCCGGTTACCAGGAATCTGGTAACCGGGGCCGTCCGCTGGGTGCGGAGCTAGCGAGCTCGTGCACCGGTAGGAGGTGCGATGTCGAGCCCGGATGGCCGATCACGGTCGGCGGTGGCCGCGATCTCTCGCAGCGATTGCCAGCATCCGTCGGATCGAAGGCCTGTCTGCCGACGTGACCACGCAACTCGTCATGTAGGACTTGGACCCACGCAGAGATGGCGTCCCGGCCGCGGAAGCGTGCCGCGGGCACCGAAGCACCCACCGGCTGGTGCTTCTCGGCCGCCGCTGCCGAAGCTGCGCCAGTACCGGAGGGCACACGTCGGTCGACCGGAAGCGCTGCGCGGGGAACTGGACGGAAGTACGCGAGGTTCTCAGCAGCGCCCGACCCATGCCTGATGGTCGGGCGCGACGTATCGTCTTTCGCGTACGCGGCCGCGCAGGACGCCGACGCGGTTTCGGCCCTCCACGGCCTGCAGCTTGCCGCCGCTCGACGGTCCAGGAAGCAACGGTCGATCAGAAGCGGCCGCAGCCACGTCCCGTGCCCTCCCAGTGCAGGCCGACCTCTGGCGCGCGTCTCCCGACCCGGTAGCCCAGGTTCTCGGCGAACTCCCCGATGCAGCCGGCGTCGGAGGCTCCCGTCGGCTCTACGACCTCGGCGACGAAGACCACTTCGTGACCGACTACGGCTGCATCGACCTGCGCGAGATCACCTGGCAGCTCGAGACGGCCCCGGCCGCGGACTTCCACGGGATGGAACTGCTCCAGGAACTCGTCCGGCCCCTGAAGCGGGGCCACGGCCGGGTCGATGCGGAAGCGGTCGTAGCCGTAGCTGAGACCGCCGGCCCGGCGGCGCTTCATCAGGGGGCTGAGGTCTTTCAGCTTCATGCCGTCAGGTGTGCTCCCTTGCCCGGGCCGGGACAGGTCCGGTGCCGTGCACCGCGCACCCGGGAGATCCGGTCTCGCCTGGATGCGCGGTGGCTTCAGCGGGCCATGGCGGCCTGGGGCGCGACGGCCACGAGGCGATCCAGGCGCTCGTACAGGGCGCGGACGAGCCGGGCGCGGTCCTGGGCGCAGCGCTTGGTGCCATCGGCCGGGCTGGACAGGCGCCGGTCGGTTTCCTTGAGGACGACGTCGGACAGGGCGCGGGCGGCGTGCTCTTCGGGCAGCAGGTCGGCGGCGCGGCGGACGTCGGCGGCGACGGTGCGGGCGGTGCCGGTGAGCAGGAGGGCGATCTGCTGGAGGTCCGCAGGTGGCAGGGCGGGGTCGCCGGTCCAGCCGAGCACGGCCTTCACCAGCGCCTTGTGGAGCTCCCGGTCGAGGGGGAGCTCGGTGCCGAGGCGTCCGTCGGGGTCGTGGAGAACCAGGTGGGTGTTGCTCATCGGGCTCCAGCGGCGTCCTGGTCGTGGTCTCTGGTGTCAGCGGGTGGGGCTTGGGCGGCGAGGAAGCGGGCGTAGCCGCGGTCGGCGCGGGCCAGGAGCGCCGGGGAGGGTCGGCCGAAGGCGGGCGGCTCGGGGCTGCGGTATTCCGGCTGGGGGTCGGCGGGTGTGGGTGCGCTCATGGGCACCGCCTCCGTGTGGTGGGTGTGTCGTCGTTCGACGCTACGGAGGCCGCCGCGTGGTTCTCAACGAGATTGCGGGGAATTGCGGAACATCATTCCAGGGCGTCGATCGCGGCTTGGATGAGGGCGCGGGCCGTGTCGCCGTAGACGGCCATCTCCTGGAGGCCGGCGAACGCCTTGATGTAGTCGGCGACTTCACTCGGCTGGGTCACCTTGATCTCTGCCGTCAGCGTCTCCACCACGGCCGTGGTGTCGTCGTGGACATAGAACGCCTCCAGCGGCCACACGGTGCGCTGGGCGGTGAACGGGATGATCCCGAGCGAGACGGAGGCGAGTGGCATCACGGCCAGGAGGCGGCGCAACTGGCCGCTCATCGCTTCGGGGTCGGCGGTGCGGTAGCGCAGGACGGATTCCTCGATGAGGACGACGTAGCGGTGGCCGCCTTCGTAGAGGAAGCGGGAGCGGGCGACGCGAGCGGCGACGGCTTCGGCGACGTCGTCGGGGGTGCCCTGGAAGCGGGTGATCTGCTCCAGGAGGGCGGTGGCGAACGCAGGGGTCTGGAGGAAGCCTGGGGGCAGGTTGGAGACGTATACGCGGCAGTGGCGGGTCCGGGCGTGCAGGGTGAGCCAGTCCTCCTGCACCTGGCGCATGCCGCCCTGGTGCAGGCGGCGCCACTCCATGTACATGGAGTCGACCGCGCGGGCGGTGGCGATGAGGTCGGCGGCCTGGTCGGCGGCGCCGCACGCCGTGCACCAGGTGCGGATGTCCGAGTCCGAGGGGAGGATGGCGCCTTTTTGGATGCGGGTGGTCTTGGCGGGGTGCCAGCCGCACCGGGCGGAGAGTTCCTTCCCGGTGAGGCCGGCGTCCTTGCGCAGGTGCGAGAGCCGGACGGCGAGCGCCTCGCGGGCTGCTTGTGCGCTGGACGAGGGGGAGGCGATCGTCATGAGGTGCGTGGCCCTTGGAGTGAGCGTCGGTCAGATGTGGTAGTCGGCGTGGTCGGTGGCCCGGTCCCACACGGCGCGGAACGCCTCGGTGCGCAGCTTGACCGCGGCGGGGTCGTCGGGCTCGAGGGCGTGGCCGGCCTGGCCGCCGCCGGAGAACAGGTTCGAGCACACCATGCGGTCGTCGATGAGCCAGAAGCCGTTGCCTGGCAGGGCGAGGGTGGAAGCGCGGCGGCGGGGCAGCCAGCGGACCTGTTCGCCGGCGCGGAGGTTGGCGTCGGTGATGGCGTGCTCGAAGCGGATGTAGTCGGTGACGGGCTCCGAGACGGCTCGGCGGACCTTCACCCCGCGGGCGACGGTCTGCTCCACCAGGGGCAGGCAGCCGCCTCAGAACTCCGAGTCGTCCGCAGGCACGCTCCCGTCGCGCAGGAACGCGTCGTAGACCTCGCGCTCCTCCCCATGGCGGACACGTCGCGGGGCTCCAGGTGCAAGGCGTGGGCCTGGGCGGAGTCGAGCAGGTCCGCAAAGCTGGGTGCCGACGGCTTCTGCGGCATCGCACGCCCTCCTGATCTGCTCCACCATGCTGAGCGGAATCCGTACGATCCCCTCATCGTCTGCGGGCGGACTGTCCTGACTGCACGCGGCCCGGATCATCGCGTCGGCGAACTTGCCCTGCAGAACCAGTTCCGGGCCCTGGGCGGTGTCGGTGTCCACCCACACCGCAGGGCAGTTCCCTCCGCCCGACTTCGGGTCCGTGCCGAAGAAAAGTAACGCCATGATCCTCTCCGAAGCGAGCCGGTTGAGCGTAGTTGCGGCACGGCCGTCCCGCGGGCTGGAGCCAGCGTCAAGGGCGCTCACGGGGCCCGGTGCAGCAGGGCTCCCGGTACCGGAGTCGGCTACCGCGTGACGGCGGGGGCCGCGATGTCGTTAGACGATGCGACCCCCGAGCCGGGCCCCGGGGGTGTCGTGGCTGATCCCCCGGGGCCCGTGGGGTGTCCGCCGGTCAGACCTTCTCGTCCGCCGTGGCGGCGGCCCAGCCGGCGGCTCGGTGTCGGTCATAAGCAGGACCTGCGTCGGGTGGGCGTCGGTGCCCTGGACGACGTGGACGCGGCCGGGGCGGGGTTGATCTGCGAGGCGAGGCGGCTCCAGGTTCGGGGGGGTGGCCCGTCCCAGAGCCACGGTGGAGAACTGCTCGCGGGCGACGAAGCCCATCGGGGCGGTACCGAGATGACCTCCGAAGAGGACGTGCATGCGGTCCGCTCGACCCGCTGAGAGCAGCTCGTTGAGGGCGGCGAATGCCGGGGAGACCTTCCGGTCCCCGGGCTCGCGGGTCTTCTCTCAGTAGCGGGTCAACTGGCTCAGCGTGTGGTGGGCGACCTCGAGAAGCACCGTCAGACGCGGCAGGCCGTCGCTAGTAGCAGTGCTGGTCGCTGTGGGCGATGCGGTGCCGCAGCTCGCCATGGAGTCCTACCGGGGCTTCGTGGATGGGTCTCGATGTCGCCGCAGTGCGCGCCGTGGTGCAGGAGCTGGACGGTCAGGGGGCGCAGGGCGGTTGAGGTGCCGCCGCCGGCTCCTCGGACGATGCGTGGTGCGTAGAGATCACCACCGCAACGACCAGGAGCCTCGCCTCGTCACCCACCCGCTGACGCGACCGCCGCCTGTACTCAGAAATCGAAGTTGTCGATGTTCTTCTTGTCGAACACGGTTGGTTTCCCTGGCGTGACCACACCGTTCTCATCGATCAGCAGGTAACCCAACGGATAGGCGATTATGGGCTCGCCTTTCTTCCCACTAGTCCTTCCGGACTGAAGGTCGATCGCAGCATGGGCGGCCAGGGCCCCGACCTTCGCCGGATCCCAGAGAACGAACGAATCAACAGTTCCGTTCTTCACATAGGGCCTCATATCATTAGGTGTACCCAGGCCCGTGAGCTTGACTTTTCCTTGATACTTGGAATCTGCGAGGTACCCTGCGGCAGCCTTGATGCCTACCGTGGTAGGGGCGATGATGCCCTTCAAATTCGGATACTTTTGGAGTAGCTGCCGGGTCAGCTCTCGGGATTTTTGGGCGTTGTCGTCACCGTAAACAACTTCGACAATCGTGATGTCATCATTCCGCTTCAGCTCGTCCTTCATGTAGTCGATCCACAAGTTCTGATTGGGTGCCGTGATCGCGGCCGAAAGGATCGCGACCTGCCCCTCCCTCTCTATTTGATCTGAGATCAGTTCGGCCTGGGTGCGGCCGAGGTCTTCGGCACCGGCAGGGGCGATGAAAAGGTTTCGACATTCCTTACTGGTGTCGGAATCATAAGTGACGACACTGATTCCCCTATTCATCGCCTTCTTTAGCGAGGGGCACAAGGCTTCGGGGTCCTGAGCCGAGAGCACAATCGCGTCGACTTTCTCCTCAACCAGAGAGTCGATATGGGAAATTTGACCGACGGTGTCGATTCCACTGTCGGTTCCGACCTCTTTATAGGTAGATCCGAGTTTTCTCACAACTTCTGCTCCGCCGGCGTCCGCCGTTGCGAAGTAGGGGTTGTTCACTTGCTTGGGCAAGAAGGCGACCGTGAGCCCCTTCTTTATCGGCGAGTCGGGCTTCTTCGTTTCTTCAGATTCCAGGCCGCCACAGGCCCCGGCAATCAGTACGGTTGCAGAAACAGCGGCCAGTACGGCGGTGCGCTGAACTCTGAAGCTAGTCCCGGACACGGTCATCCCTCACAGTTGGCGAACTCAGATGTCGAGGCCGGCACACACACGAAGCTCTGCGGAGATGCCAGCTCAAGCAATGAAAGGTTTCATCGAATGCCCGGGAGGCTAGGCGTGAGCCCCCATGGGCGTCAACACTCCTGGCTCTCATCGGTTTTGAGTTTCCGCGACCACGGCGATGGCGGCAAACCCGGGTCCGGCTCCGGTCAGTCGCGATGTCGACCCACCCCCGGCAGTCACTCTTTGAACCGAGGGCGCGGCCGGCAAGTCGTGGCGTCCTGCGAGGGCAACGCCTCCGGACAGAGCAGGACGGCTGCCGAATGAGGTCAGTCCCCGACCGGTCGGACCGCAACCTCGACCGGGCCACACCTTGCCCTCTAGCCGCAGGTGCACCAAGCCCCTCCCACCGACTCGGACTTGCCCCATACGCAACCGCCTTGCTCAACGAACGCAGCTTCGCCGCGGCGGGGGCGCGACGGGACGGGAGCATGGCGACCGATCGAGCCATCCCAACCGAGGCAAGACCGAGCATCAGCTAGCTGAATCGTTTCAATCGATTTACGAGCATCACCTTACCTTGCAGTCACCCCGCATGCCAGCCCCCTTCTACCGTCAGAGAAAGCGAGATATTTCGAACGTTTACGGTTGCCTGGAGCAATGACATGCCATCCCGGGCCACCGAGACTCAACGGTTACTTCCACGGGTCGATAGCGCATTGACTCTGGGCGAGGAACGCATCTACCGTCCAGATGAACGGGGTTGAAACCTTTCATAAGGTCTTCCCGCGATTCAGGGCTGCCGCTACACGGAGTGCACTGCTGTGGCATCCGTTTCGTGATCCCGGCAGCGACAGGGAAGGCCACAGCTCAGCGTGGCTTCTCACCCCTCAGGCCGCAGAGCCCTTCACAGGTAAGGAACGCCGATGTCCGGTACCACTGCAGGAGCGCGTCGCTCCACCTTGGTTCTTGTCGTTGCCACTGTTGTTGCCCTGGGGGCGACGGCCTGTGGGGGAACGACCAAGAACTCCGCCACCGGGAACACCGGCAACGGCACCACGACCGTCACCAAGGCCGACCCCAACGCCCCCACCAAGAAGGACCTCACCGTCGCCTTCCTGCCCAAGCAGGTCAACAACCCCTACTTCACCACCGCCGACAACGGCGGCAAGAAGGCCGTCGAAACCCTCGGCTCCACCTACAAGGAAGTCGGCACCAGCAGCGGCACCGACACCGCCGGCCAGGTCTCCTACGTCAACACCCTCACCCAGCAGCAGGCCGACGCCATCGCCGTCTCCGCCCAGGACCCCGGCGCCCTGTGCACCGCCCTCAAGCAGGCCATGAAGAACGGCGTCAGCGTCGTCACCTACGACTCCGACACCAACAAGGACTGCCGCCAGCTCTTCGTCTCCCCCGCCAGCGCCGAAGACCTCGGCCGCACCCAGGTCCAGCTCCTCGCCAAGCAGATCGGCGGCAAGGGCGAGATCGCCATCCTCTCCGCAGCCCAGACCGCCACCAACCAGAACACCTGGATCGAGTTCATGAAGGACGAACTCACCAAGCCCGCCTACAAGAACATCAAGCTCGTCAAGATCGCCTACGGCGACGACGACGCCCAGAAGTCCTTCCAGCAGACCCAGGGCCTCCTCCAGGAACACCCCAACCTCAAGGGCATCATCTCCCCCACCACCGTCGGCATCAAGGCAGCCGCCCAGTACCTCTCCGGATCCAAGTACAAGGGCAACGTCAAGCTCACCGGCCTCGGCACCCCCAACGACATGCGCGCCTACATCAAGAACGGCACCGTCGAAGCCTTCGAACTCTGGGACCCCGCCACCCTCGGCGCCCTCGCCGCCCACGCCGCCATCGCCCTCGAATCCGGCCAGATCACCGGCACCGAAGGCGAAACCCTCAACGCCGGCCCCCTCGGCACCTACACCATCGGCAAGGACAACACCCTCTCCCCCGGCAACCCCACCGTCTTCAACAACACCAACATCGACAAGTACAACTTCTAACCCCACAGCCTGGCGTTCGAGGCAGCTTCCGGTCCGGGAGCTGCCTCGAGCTCATGCCAAAGCGCGGGGTGGCCCACCCCGCGCTTTCGGCGTTGCCTCAGACCAGCAGGATCACTTCGAGCGTCCGCGGACCGTGGACTCCCTCCACGCGGTCCAGCTCGATGTCGCTCGTTGCCGAGGGCCCGGAGATCCACGTCAGCGGGCGGCCGGGGTCGAGGCGGGGCATGGCCTGTGGAATGGACGCGACCACCTGGTCAGCACCGCGGACCACGCAGATGTGGAGATCAGGTACGAGGGTCAGGATTCGCCGGCCCTGCCCAGGTCCGGCGTCGAGCACGATGGTTCCAGTCTCCGCGACGGCCACGGCGCAGCCGGTGACGACTGCGTCGGTCACGTTCAGTGCGTCCGCCGTCAAGGTTGCGGTTTCGGGGCGTAGTTCGACGTTGCTGGCGGCAAGCCAGGAGTCGTCGAGGCCGGCAGGAACGGCGACGCTGCGTGCGCCCCGTTCGGTGAGGATCCGGCTGATCAGGTCCGGCAGTGCTGTTTCTGTACTGCGGTGAACGATGGCGCGGTAGTCGGCCAGGTTCTCGTGCAGGAGGTCCAGGACGGCTTCAGGGTCGTCTGGGGTGTGAGTGGTGAGGTAGGACCGGGACGGTTCGGAAGGCTGCTGGGAAGAGCCGGCGAGGGCCTTGCGGACCTTTGCCAGGATGCGGTCACGGGAGGAGGGTTGCGGAGTGGTCATTTGTTCTTCTCCCACCAGTCGCGGAACGGTTCTGTGGGCATCTCGGGGAGGTCTCGGCTCTCGGTCCACTGGCGGGCGCCCGGTCCTGGCATCTTCTTCGGATGGAGCTTGCGGGTCTTGGCGGCGAGCCGCTCGCCGGTTGCGAGTGCGGCTGGGTGGTTCAGTACCCAGGTGGAGGCCTTGATCGCGGCCTTTTCCAGGCGATGGCCCTTGCCTCCCTGGTCAGCGACCTTCTCCCGCAGGTGGACGAGGACCTCGGGGATGTCGATCGCGACGGGGCACACCTCGTAGCAGGCTCCGCAGAGGGAGGAGGCGTACGGGAGTGAGGCGTCGACCTCGCTCTGTGTGCCGCGGAGCTGGGGGGTGAGGATCGCGCCGATGGGGCCGGGGTAGACGGAGCCGTAGGCGTGCCCGCCGGCGCGCTCGTACACCGGGCAGACGTTGAGGCAGGCGGAGCAGCGGATGCAGCGCAGCGCCTGGCGGCCGACTTCGTCGGCGAGGGTGTCTGTGCGCCCGTTGTCGAGCAGGACGAGGTGGAAGTTCTTGGGGCCGTCACCGTCGGTGGTACCGGTCCACGTGGTGGTGTACGGGTTCATGCGTTCGGCCGTCGAGGAGCGTGGCAGCGTCTGGAGGAAGACTTCGAGGTCGCGCCAGGTGGGAACGATCTTCTCGATTCCGACGATGGAGATGAGAGTCTCGGGGAGGGTGAGGCACATGCGGCCGTTGCCCTCTGACTCGACGACGACGAGGGTGCCGGTCTCGGCGACCATGAAGTTGGCGCCGGAGATCCCTACCTTGGCGCGCAGGAACTTTTCCCGCAGGTGCAGTCGGGCTGCCTCTGCCAGCTCGGCTGGAGAGTCGGCCAGGTCTTCGGGGGCCGGCCGGCCCCAGCGGCCCATTTCGGAGCGGAAGATGTCACGGATCTCGCCGCGGTTGCGGTGGATGGCGGGGACAAGGATGTGGGAGGGCTTGTCGTTGCCCAGCTGCACGATCAGCTCGGCCAGGTCTGTCTCGTAGGCATGGATGCCCTCGGCCTCGAGAGCTTCGTTGAGGCCGATCTCCTGGGTGGCCATGGACTTCACCTTGACGACCTCGCTCTGTCCGGTGGCTTTCACCAGATCGGCGACGATGCGGTTCGCCTCTGCTGCGTCCGCTGCCCAGTGCACGGTGCCGCCGGCCGTGGTGACCGCCTGCTCCAGCTGCTCGAGGTAGTAGTCGAGGCGGTGCAGGGTCTGGTCCTTGATCTGTTTGCCCGCCTCTCGGAGCTGCTGCCAGTCCTGGAGTTCGGCCACGGCCTTGGCACGCTTGTCACGGATGGTTCCGGTGGCGTAGCTCAGGTTCTTGCGCAAGGTGGTGTCGTGGACGGAGTGCTGGGCGGCTTTGGGGAAGGACGGCATTCCGACGAAGGTCCCGCTCATACCAGTGGCTCCTCTTCCGTGCTCGCGAGGATCTCCGCGAGGTGCAGTGCGCGTTGTGGTGCGTCCTGGCGGCGCAGCATCCCTCCGATGTGCATCAGACAGGAGTTGTCTGCGCCGCACAGCACCTCGGCGCCGGTGCTGTGCGCGTTGCGTACCTTGTCGGCGCCCATGGCGGTGGACACGTCCGGGTTCTTCACCGCGAAGGTGCCGCCGAAGCCGCAGCACTCCTCTGCTCCTGGCAGATCGAGCAGTTCCAGGCCCTTGACCGATTCCAGGAGTCTGCGGGGCCGGTCTGCGAGTCCCAGCATGCGCAGGCCGTGGCAGGAGGGGTGGTAGGTGACGGTGTGGGGGAAGTAGGCGCCGACGTCGGTCACGCCGAGGATGTCCACCAGGAACTCGGTGAGTTCGATGACCCTGGGAACGAGCGAGGTCGCCGCGTTGGCCAGTGCGTCTCCGCGTCCTTCCTGCTGTGCCTTGGCTCCGATGCGCGGATAGTTGTCTCGCACCATGGCGACGCAGGATCCCGAGGGGGTGACTACGTGGTCGTATCCGGCGAAGGCGTCGGCCATGCGGTGTACCAGGGGCTCGGTTTCGCGTCGGTAGCCGGTGTTGAACTGGGGCTGCCCGCAGCAGGTCTGGGCTGCGGGGAAGTCCACGTCGATGCCGAGCCTGCGGAGGATCTTGACGGTGGCGATGGCGGTGGCGGGGTAGACGGCGTCGTTGACGCAGGTGGCGAAGAGGGCGACGCGCATCAGGCACTCCGGGCCGTGTCGAGGCGGGCGTCGGCCGCGTCCCAGGCGGCGGCGTCTCCGCGGGGGGTGTAGCGCCGAAGGTGCTGGGTGGAGGTGATGAGGCGGCGCATGGCCGTCAGGTCACCGACGAGGCCGGCGGCGCGGGCTTGGACGAGGATGTTCCCGAGGGCGGTCGCCTCGGTGGGGCCGGCTATGACGGGCAGGCCGGTGGCGTCGGCGGTGAGCTGGCAGAGCAGGTCGTTGCGGGAGCCGCCGCCGACGAGGTGGATGTGGGTGATGTCGCGGTCGGCGAGTTCGGCGGCCTGGCGCAGGACGCGGCGGTGGGCCAGGGCGAGGCTCTCGATGATGCATCGGACCACTGCCCCCTGGCTGCCGGGGAGGGGCTGCCCTGTTCGGCGGCAGTAGTCGCGGATGCGTTCGGGCATGTCGCCGGGGGCCAGGAACTCGGGGCTGTCCGGATCGACGACGGCGTGGAACGGCTTGGCGCGGGCGGCTTCGGCGAGCAGGGTGGGGATGTGTGTGGGGAGGCCTTGTGCGCTCCAGGTTCGGCGGCATTCCTCCAGTAGCCACATGCCCATGATGTTACGCAGGTAGCGGACGGTGCCGTCGATGCCGCGTTCGTTGGTGAAGTTGGCGGCTCGGGACTCTTCGGTCAGGACCGGGGCGTCGAGCTCGAGTCCGGCCAGGGACCAGGTGCCGCAGGAGATGTAAGCGAAGTTGGGTTCCGTCGCGGGGACTGCGACGACGGCGGATGCCGTGTCGTGTGAGGCGACGGTGGTGACGGGGGTCTGTGGGTCGAGGTGTGTGTATGCGGCGACGTGCGGCAGGAGGGTGCCTGCCGGGTCGCCGGGCCGTCGCAGTGGGGGCAGCAGACTCTGGTCGATGGAGAGCTGGTCGAGGATCTGCTTCGACCATTCTCCGGTGCGGGCGTCGAAGAGGCCGGTGGTGGAGGCGTTCGTCTCTTCGGCTCCGATGGAGCCGGTCAGCCAGTGGATCAGCAGGTCAGGGATGAGCAGCAGTGTTCGGGCTGCCGTCAGTTGTGCCGTTTGGGCTGCTGCGGCGAGCTGGAAGACGGTGTTGAAGGGGAGGTGCTGCAGTCCGGTGATCCGGTAGAGCTGCTCGGGGCCGACCTTGGACCATACGCGCCGGGGTGCGTCGTCGGTGCGATCGTCGCGGTAGTGGAAGGGGTGGCCCAGTAGTGCGTCGTCGGTGTCGAGGAGTCCGTAGTCGACAGCCCAGGTGTCGACTCCGATGGAGGTGACGCCTCCGGATCGGCCGGCTTCCCGCAGGCCGTCGAGGATGCCTTGGAAAAGGGCGAGGACGTCCCAGTGCAGGCCGTCGGGCAGGCGTACCGGAGTGTTGGGAAAGCGATGGGCTTCGGTCAGGTCGAGGTTGTCCGGGCCGACCCGGCCGAGGATGACCCGCCCGCTGGTGGCGCCAAGGTCGACTGCCGCGAAGGTGGACGGGAAGGCCGAGGAGGGGGGTGGAGTGGTCACGTCGGGGTACCTCCGCGGTGCGCGGCTTCACGAGGAGCGTGGGAAGGGGTAGGGGGGTGGGCAGCCCTGTGAACCGGCCGGAGTGTGCGGTACTGCGGCCGGTTCACAGGGGGCGCGCCTGGGGCTGTCGCGTTGATGCGTCGGCCTCAGGGCGGTCATGTGGGGTGTCGTCAGCGCAGGAAGGCGGCGGCGACGCCGGCGTCGACGGGGATGTGGAGGCCGGTGGTGTGGGTGAGGTCGCCGCCGGTGAGGGCGAAGACGGCGCCTGCGACGTGCTCGGGGAGGACCTCGCGCTTGAGGAGGGTGCGCTGGGCGTAGAACTCGCCGAGCTTGTCCTCTTCGATGCCGTAGGTGGCGGCGCGCTGGGCGCCCCAGCCGGCGGCGAAGATGCCGGAGCCGCGGACGACGCCGTCGGGGTTGACGCCGTTGACGCGGATGCCGTGTTCGCCGAGTTCGGCGGCGAGCAGGCGGACCTGGTGGGCCTGGTCGGCCTTGGTGGCGGAGTAGGCGATGTTGTTCGGGCCGGCGAAGACGGCGTTCTTGGAGGCGATGTAGACGAGGTCGCCGCCGATCCCCTGCTCGATCATGATGCGGGCGGCTTCGCGGGAGATGAGGAAGGAGCCGCGGGCCATGATGTCGTGCTGGAGGTCCCAGTCGCGGGCGGTGGTTTCCAGGAGCGGCTTGGAGATGGAGATGCCGGCGTTGTTGACGACGAGGTCGACGCCGCCGAAGGCGAGGACGGCTTCGCGGAACGCGGCGGCGATCTGCTCCTCGGAGGTGACGTCGACGGTGACGGCGACGGCCTTGTCCGGTCCGCCGAGTTCCTCGGCGACGGAGGCGGCGTTGATGCCGTCGAGGTCGGCTACGACAACGCAGGCGCCTTCGGCGACCAGCCGCTGCGCGATGGCCTTGCCGATGCCGCTGCCTGCTCCCGTCACCAGGGCGACCCTGGTGGCGAGCGGCTTCGGCTTCGGCATGCGCCGGAGCTTGGCCTCTTCCAGGTCCCAGTATTCGATGCGGAACTTTTCGCGCTCTTCGATGGGGGCGTAGGTGGAGATGGCTTCGGCGCCGCGCATGACGTTGATGGCGTTGATGTAGAACTCGCCGGCGACGCGGGCGGTCTGCTTGTCCTTGCCGAAGGAGAACATGCCGACGCCGGGGATGAGGACGATCGCGGGGTCGGCTCCGCGCAGGGCGGGGGATTCGGGCTCGGCGTGGCGGTCGTAGTACGCGCGGTAGTCGGTTCGGTACTCGGTGTGGAGTTCCTTCAGCCGGGCTATGGCCTCGTCGAGGGGGGCGGCCGGCGGCAGGTCGAGGACCAGGGGGCGGACCTTGGTGCGCAGGAAGTGGTCGGGGCAGGAGGTGCCGAGGGCGGCGAGGCGGGGGTGCTCGGCGCGGGCGACGAAGTCGAGGACGGCTTCGGAGTCGTTGAAGTGGCCGACCTGCGGGCGGTCTGCGGATGCGATGGCCCGGATGTGAGGGGCGAGGGCCGCGGCCCTGATGCGTCGCTCGGTCTCGGGCAGCGGCTCGTACCCCTCGATGACCGGTCCGAACGGCTCGGGCCTTCCGCGGACGGCGAGGAACGCCTCGGCGGTGCGGATGATGTGCAGCGAGTTGCGCTCGCATTCTTCGGAGGTGGCGCCCCAGGCCGTGATGCCGTGGCCTCCGAGGATGCAGCCGATCGCCTGGGGGTTGGCTTCCTTGATCGCGGCGATGTCCAGTCCGAGCTGGAAGCCGGGGCGGCGCCAGGGGACCCAGACCACGGTGTCGCCGAAGCACTCTGCGGTCAGCTTCTCCCCGTCCGCGGCGCAGGCCAGGGCGATGCCGGAGTCGGGGTGGAGGTGATCCACATGTGCGGCGTCGACCAGGCCGTGCATGGCGGTGTCGATGGAGGGGGCGGCGCCGCCCTTGCCGTGGAGACAGAAGTCGAACGCGGCGACCATCTCGTCTTCGCGCTCGACGCCGGGGTAGACGTCCTTCAGCGCGTGCAGCCGGTCCAGCCTCAAAACGGCCAGGCCGGCGTCGGTGAGCGTGCCCAGGTCGCCGCCGGAGCCCTTGACCCACATGAGACGGACATCGCTGCCGGTGACGGGGTCGGTGGTGGTTCCCTTGGCGGAGGTGTTTCCGCCGGCGTAGTTGGTGTTGCGGGGGTCGGCGCCCAGCCGCTGGGAGCGGGCCAGCAGCTCGGCGGCTTCGGGGTGGACTGCGGAGGCCATGAGGGAAGTCCTTTGACTGAAGTGGGGTGCGGGTTCCTCGGCGTGCGGACGAACGGGGGGTCAGGCGCCCCAGCCGGCCTGCTGGCCGTCGGCTCGGGTCTCGGTGATGTGTTCGGCCCAGCCGGAGCTGCGGTATCCGGCGATCGGGTCGGGGTTCAGGCCGAGTTCTTCGCGTACCTCGGCGAGCAGGGGCCTGACGTCCGTGTTGTAGGCGTCCATGAGGACGGCGTTCGCTTCGAGGACGTCGCCCTTGGCCTGGGCGGCGGTCAGTGCCTCGCTGTCGACGAGGAGCGCCTTGGCCGTGGCCTCCTGCACGTTCATCACGGACCGGATGACTGCGGGGATCTTGGCCTCGATGTTGTGGCACTGGTCCAGCATGAAGGCCACGCCTGTCGCCGGATCCAGACCGCCGTTCTTCGCGACCTCGTGCATGATCCGGAACAGCTGGAACGGGTCGGCTGATCCCACCATCAGGTCGTCGTCGGCGTAGAAGCGGGAGTTGAAGTCGAAGCCGCCGAGCTTTCCTTCGCGCAGCAGCGTGGCGACGATGAACTCGATGTTGGTTCCCGGCGCGTG
Organism: Streptomyces sp. NPDC004435; assembly: GCF_042873895.1. NCBI lineage: Bacteria > Bacillati > Actinomycetota > Actinomycetes > Kitasatosporales > Streptomycetaceae > Streptomyces > Streptomyces sp. NPDC004435. The sequence goes on from NZ_JBIAMB010000016.1 coordinate 110,267, forward strand.
GTGGCCGGTGTCGACGACCACCTGCGCCTTGTCTCCGAGCTTGAGGCAGTGGGCGTAGGCGGTGCCCCAGTCGGGGACATCGGTGGTGTAGAAGGCGGGCTCGAAGAACTTGTACTCCAGCAGGATCCGCTGGTCGTCGCCGAGACGCTCGTAGACGGCGTTCAGGGCTTCGGCGAGGCGGTCCTGCCGGCCGCGGATGTCGTCCTGGCCCGGGTAGTTGGTTCCGTCGGCGAACCACAGCTTCAGGTCGCTGGAGCCCGTGGCGTCCATGATGTCCACGCACTCGAGCAGGTGAGCGAGTGCCTTGCGGCGGACCGCCGGGTCCGGGTGGCAGACGCTGCCGAGCTTGTAGTCGTCGTCCTGGAAGACGTTGGCGTTGATCGCGCCGAGCTTCAGTTCCCGTTCCGCTGCGAACTTCGCGAGGGCTGTGTAGTCCTCGACCCTGTCCCAGGGGATGTGCAGGGAGACCTTGGGAGTGATGCCGGTGAACTCGTGGACCTTCGCGGCGTCCTCGAGCTTCTCGAACGGTGTCCTGGGGACGCCGGGCTGGGAGAAGACCTTGAAGCGCGTGCCGGAGTTTCCGTAACCCCAAGACGGCGTCTCGACCTGCTGACTCGCCAGTACGTTCTTCACGACAGAAATGTCAGGCATGTCCACCCTCTGGATACAAGCAGCCCGCTCCGGGCAAGAGTTACACGATCGAATGAATCGATTCAGTTGCCGGTGAACCTAACCCTTGGCAAGGTGGTCGTCAAGAGCTAACCGGCCCTGTCGGCCCGAGCGGGCCGACAGGCCTCGCGAGAGCCTGTCGCCGGTAGCTTCGATTCTGCTACTACGCAGGCCAGGAGGTCTCTCCTCCGGCCCTGACCCCGCTCCTGTTTTCTGTCGGGGCTTGCTTAATCCCAGACCTCTTGACGTACCGGCCAGGCGGGGCTAGCTTCCCGGCAACCCGGTTGAAACATTTCACGGACTTCCCCGGCACACGTACTGGAGAGAACCCATGACACATCCCGGACCGGAGACCACTCCGGTGCTCGCTCTGGAGGGGGTGACCAAGTCGTTCGGTGCCGTACGAGCCCTGCGGGGCGTCTCGCTGCATCTGTACGCCGGCGAGGCACATGCGCTGGCGGGCGAGAACGGCGCCGGCAAGTCGACTCTGATCAAGACGCTCGCGGGCGTGCACCGTCCGGACACGGGCACTGTGCTGCTCGACGGGCAGGAGGTCGACTTCAGCGGTCCGGCCGACGCTCGTGATGCCGGCATCGCCGTGATCTATCAGGAGCCGACGCTCTTTCCTGACCTGTCGGTCGCGGAGAACATCTTCATCGGACGGCAGCCGCGCAGCTCTCTGGGCCGTGTCGACCACCGCAGGGTCAGGGAGGCGACCGCGAGCCTCTTCGCCCGCCTCGGTGTCGACCTGGATCCCGATCAGCTGGCCCGCGGTCTGTCCATCGCCGACCAGCAGCTCGTCGAGATCGCCAAGGCCCTGTCCTTCGACGCCCGGGTCCTGATCATGGACGAGCCCACTGCGGCACTCACCGGAAGTGAGGTCGCGCGGCTCTTCGGCGTCGTCAAGACCCTCCGGGAACAGGGCTCCGCGATCCTGTTCATCTCGCACCGCCTGGAGGAGATCTTCGAGCTCTGCCAGCGCGTGACCACCCTGCGGGACGGGGCGTGGATCGCCAGCGAGCCCCTTGAGGGCCTGGGCGAGGACGATCTGGTCCGCCGCATGGTCGGCCGCGACCTGGACGAGCTCTACCCGAAGCAGAAGACCCGGATCGGCGAGGTTGCACTGAGTGTGCAGCGGCTGACCCGGGAGGGTGTGTTCACGGATGTCTCCTTCGATGTGCGGCGCGGTGAGATCGTCGGTCTCGCAGGACTGGTCGGTGCCGGCCGCAGCGAGGTTGCACGTGCCGTGTTCGGGATCGACCGGTTCGACGGCGGGAAGATCGAGGTCCTCGGCCAGGGCCTGCGTCCCGGTGCCCCGAGTCTGGCCATGGCGGCAGGTATCGCGCTCGTCCCTGAGGACCGCCGGGCCCAGGGGCTGGTGATGGACATGTCGATCGAGCGGAACATCGGTCTGACCGGTTTCGCGGCGACGTCGCGGGGCGGCCTGATGAACCGCCGGGCCGAACGCAACCGCGCGGTGGACTGGGCGGCCAAGCTCCAGGTGAAGTACGCCCGCCTGGCCGATGTCGTCGGCACTCTGTCCGGTGGAAACCAGCAGAAGGTCGTCCTTGCGAAATGGCTGGCCACAGCGCCGCAGGTACTGATCGTGGACGAGCCCACCCGAGGCATCGACGTCGGAACCAAGGCCGAGGTGCACCGGCTGCTGTCTTCTCTGGCCGCGCAGGGGGTGGCGGTCCTCATGATCTCGTCCGACCTGCCGGAGATTCTGGGCATGGCGGACCGAGTGCTGGTCATGCACGAGGGACGGCTCACGGCTGAGATCTCCAGATCCCAGGCGACTGAGGAGTCCGTGATGGCGGCAGCCACCGGCCGCGCCGGCGCAGAGAGGAAGGCGGCATGACCATGACCGTCGAACCAGTGCAGCAGAAGGTCGCCCCCGAGTCGGCCGCCGCCACACGGCTCATCGACAAGGTGTTCAAGGCCCGGGAACTTGCCGTCATCGCCGTGCTCGTGGTGATGCTCGGTGCCACACAGCTGGCCAATCCCGAGTTCCTGTCCCAGCAGGGCATCAAGGACCTCCTGCTGAACGCGACCATCCTGGTACTGGTCGCAGTCGGCCAGGCCATGGTTGTGATCACCCGCAACGTGGACCTGTCCGTGGGCTCGGTACTGGGCATCGCGGCATTCGCCGCCGGTGTCTATCTCCAGGACGGCGGAAACCCGCTCGTCGCCGTCATCCTGGCCACCGCGCTCGGCGTCCTCTTCGGCCTGCTCAACGGCGCCCTCGTGAGCCTGGGCAAGGTCCCCTCACTCGTGGTGACCCTCGGCACGCTCTACATCATCCGCGGCATCGACTCCATCTGGGTCGGCTCCCGCCAGATCACCGCGAGCGACCTTCCCGACGGCTTCGTCGACTTCGGCCACGACGGCATCTCCGTCGTTCCGTACCTCGCCCTGCTGACCCTGGCCATCCTCGCAGTCGTCGCCTACTACCTGCGCAGCTACCGCAGCGGACGCGACATGTATGCGCTGGGCTCCAGCCCGGAGGCCGCCCAGCTCGCCGGCATCCCGATCCGCAAGCGCATCATGACGGCCTACATGGTCAGCGGCGCGCTCGCCGGGCTCGCCGGTGCCCTGTACCTCTCCCGCTTCGGCAACGTCGACTCCAACACCGGCAACGGGTACGAGCTCATCGTCGTCAGCGCCGTCGTCGTCGGCGGTGTCGCCTTCACCGGCGGCTCGGGCTCCGTGTACGGAGCTGCGCTGGGTGCCGTTCTGCTGACCTCCATCAACAGCGTGCTGCCCGCCCTGGGAGTCAGCTCGGTCTGGGTCACCGCGATCAACGGTCTCCTCCTGCTGCTGGCGATCACCGTGGACCGGATCCTGGCCCTGCGAGTGGCCGCAGCACTGCGCAAGAAGGCCGCACAGACAAGGAGTGACCGCCGTGGCTAACACCTCCCACAAGTCCCCTGCCGGCAACCGCTTCAGCGGTCTGGTCCGCTGGGACAGCACGGTCGGCATCCTGCTGCTCGTTCTGCTGATCTGCTCGTTCTCCTTCGTCGACAACTTCGGCAACGCGCTCAACCTGTCCTTCCTGATCGGCAACACCCTGCCGATCGCCATGATCGCCCTGCCGATGGCCATGCTCGTCGTCTCGGGCGAGGTGGACCTGTCCGTGGCGTCCACCGCCGGCCTGTCGAGCGCGATCATGGGCGCCCTGTGGAACGCGGGAATGTCGATCGAAGCGATCATCCCGATCTGCCTGGTCCTCGGCCTGCTGTGCGGTCTGGTCAACGGCCTGCTGGTGACCCGCCTCGGACTGCCGTCCCTCGCCGTCACCATCGGTACGCTCGCCGCCTACCGCGGCATCGCCCAGATCGTTCTCGGGTCCAACTCGGTGACCGACTTCCCGGCCCAGTACCTGGACTTCGGCGCGGGCCGCTTCGGGGACACCTTCCTGCCGTACGCCGTCGTGCCCTTCCTCCTCCTGCTGGCTGTCGCGGTCATCGTCCTGCACGCCACCTCGGTGGGCCGGTCCCTGTTCGCGATCGGATCGTCCGAGGAGGCGGCCCGGTTCTCCGGTATCCGGGTCAAGCGGCTCAAGCTCGCCATGTTCGTGTCCACCGGCGCGATTTCCGCCCTCACCGGTGTCTTCTGGACGCTGCACTACGCCAGCGCCCGCTTCGACAACGCCACCGGGCTGGAACTGTCCGTCATCGCCGCGGTGCTGCTCGGCGGAATCGACTTCGACGGAGGCAAGGGAACACTGGGCGGCGCCATCGCCGGTGTATTCCTGCTCGGAACGCTGCAGAACGTGATGAGCCTGCTGAATGTGACCGCTCAGTCGCAGATCGTCGTCACGGGTGTCCTTCTCGTGATCTCGGTGCTGGCTCCCAGAGTGGGCCGCCAGGTTTCGCAGGCACGGGCGCGCAGGAAGACGACCGCCGCATCCCTGCCCACGCCTCCATAGCCGCCTAGAACCGCATCCTTCGTCCGGCAGTCCGGCGTCGGCTCAAAGCCCGTCCTCGCGTTGACTATGTAAGGAAGACCCATGTTCAACACACCCGTCTCCCGCCGATTCAGCAGCGCTCTTGTCGTTGCCACTGTTGTTGCCCTGGGGGCGACGGCCTGTGGGGGAACGACCAAGAACTCCGCCACCGGGAACACCGGCAACGGCACCACGACCGTCACCAAGGCCGACCCCAACGCCCCCACCAAGAAGGACCTCACCGTCGCCTTCCTGCCCAAGCAGGTCAACAACCCCTACTTCACCACCGCCGACAACGGCGGCAAGAAGGCCGTCGAAACCCTCGGCTCCACCTACAAGGAAGTCGGCACCAGCAGCGGCACCGACACCGCCGGCCAGGTCTCCTACGTCAACACCCTCACCCAGCAGCAGGCCGACGCCATCGCCGTCTCCGCCCAGGACCCCGGCGCCCTGTGCACCGCCCTCAAGCAGGCCATGAAGAACGGCGTCAGCGTCGTCACCTACGACTCCGACACCAACAAGGACTGCCGCCAGCTCTTCGTCTCCCCCGCCAGCGCCGAAGACCTCGGCCGCACCCAGGTCCAGCTCCTCGCCAAGCAGATCGGCGGCAAGGGCGAGATCGCCATCCTCTCCGCAGCCCAGACCGCCACCAACCAGAACACCTGGATCGAGTTCATGAAGGACGAACTCACCAAGCCCGCCTACAAGAACATCAAGCTCGTCAAGATCGCCTACGGCGACGACGACGCCCAGAAGTCCTTCCAGCAGACCCAGGGCCTCCTCCAGGAACACCCCAACCTCAAGGGCATCATCTCCCCCACCACCGTCGGCATCAAGGCAGCCGCCCAGTACCTCTCCGGATCCAAGTACAAGGGCAACGTCAAGCTCACCGGCCTCGGCACCCCCAACGACATGCGCGCCTACATCAAGAACGGCACCGTCGAAGCCTTCGAACTCTGGGACCCCGCCACCCTCGGCGCCCTCGCCGCCCACGCCGCCATCGCCCTCGAATCCGGCCAGATCACCGGCACCGAAGGCGAAACCCTCAACGCCGGCCCCCTCGGCACCTACACCATCGGCAAGGACAACACCCTCTCCCCCGGCAACCCCACCGTCTTCAACAACACCAACATCGACAAGTACAACTTCTAACCCCACAGGAGGCGGGGGCCGGCCTGACGCGGCCCCCGCCTCCCGGCTCACCATGAGGCACCACATGCAGCGCGTCTGCTTTCTCCTGAAAATCCGAGAAGAAAAGAAGGACGAGTACCGTCGCCGACACAGCGAGGTCTGGCCCGAAATGCGCACCGCACTGTCCGAGGCCGGATGGAACAACTATTCGCTCTTCCTCCGCGAGGACGGGCTGCTGGTCGGCTACCTGGAAGCAGAGGACTTCGAAGCGGCTCGCACGGCCATGGAAGCCACCGAGGTCAACGCTCGTTGGCAGGCTGAAATGGCTCCCTACTTCGAAGCCCTGGACGGACAGGCCCCGGACGCAGCCATGAGGCCCCTCGTCGAGGTCTTCCACCTCGACTGAGCGCTAGCTCAGCTCCATAGAATGAGTGCAGCCTGTCGCTCGCACGCGGGACAGGAAGGACTACAGCGCACAGGTGGATGCCATGACGGTCGGCAAGACAACAGTCGGGATCAAGGACGTGGCGCGAGAAGCGGGCGTCTCCGTGGGGACGGTCTCCAACGTCCTCAACCAGCCGGAACGCGTCTCCGAGCGGACACGGCGCCACGTCGAGCAGGTCATCGGCCAGCTCGGCTACGTCCGCAGCGAGTCCGCGCGCCAGCTGCGCGCCGGCCACAGCCGCATAGTGGCACTCCTCGTCCTGGACATGGCCAACCCCTTCTTCGTCGAGGTCGCGCGCGGGGCCGAGCGCCAGGCCCGCGAGGCCGGGCTGGGCGTCATGCTGTGCAACAGTGCGCAAAACCCCCGGGAGGAGATGGAGTACCTCTCCCTGTTCGCCGAGCAGCGGGTGCGCGGCGTTCTGATCACTCCCGCCGACTCCAGCGGTCGCAACCTCCGAGAATTCAGCCGCCACGGGATCCCCTACGTCTTCGTGGACCGGGTGGCCGCGGGTGAAGCGGGCTGCTCGGTGTCGGTCGACGACGTCACCGGCGGAGCTCTCGCCGCCAGGCACCTCATCGCCGCCGGCCATCGCTCCATCGCCTACGTCAGCGGACCGCCCCACCTGAAGCAGGTACAGGACCGACGGTCCGGAGCCCTGCTGGCCATCGAAGAGGCGGGCCTCCCGCCCGGCACGCTCCAGGAGATCCCCACCGACCACCTCGATGTCAGCTCGGGTCGTGATGCGGGGGCCCGCCTGCTCGGCCTGTCGCCACGTCCCACCGCAGTCTTCTGCGCGAATGATCTACTGGCTCTGGGCGTCCTCCAGGCGATGTACGCGGTAGGTGTCAAGGTTCCCGAAGACATGGCGATCGTGGGCTACGACGACATCGAGTTCGCCGCCGCGGCCACGGTCCCTTTGACTTCTATTCGCCAGCCGGCCCAGATGATGGGCTCCATGGCCGCCTCCCTCCTCCTGGAAGAGACGAGCGACCAGGCGGAAAGCCACGAACACCGGCACATCGTCCTTCAGCCTGAATTGGTCGTACGCAACTCGACAGCTTTCTCCCGCTGAAACCAGAGCGGTCTCGACAGGTCAGAATCTCGCTCGGCTTCATGGCCGGGCCTTTTCGGCAGACGGGGTAGGCGACGCGGTACTGGTTGCTGCACGAGCGCCGCCTGGCCTGCAACACCCGCTGGCGCAAGCTCGGCTGCTTCAAGCAGGCACTGCTGGCCCTCGTCCATCTCCGTAAGAACGAAACGTTCTCACAGCTCGGAGCCGGTCTCGGGGTATCCCAGGTCACCGCCTGGCGCTACGTTGACGAGGCCCTGGGCGTCCTGGCCGGCTGGGCGCCCGGCCTCCATGAAGCCCTCACCGGCCTCGGTGAAGGCGCCCACGTCATCGTTGACGGAACCCTGATCCCCATCGACCGGATCGGTGCGGACGAGCCGTACTACTCGATGAAACACCGCAAGCACGGCGTGAACGTGCAGGTCATCGCCCGGTCCGATGGCACACCGCGGTGGTTCTCCCGCGCGACGCCGGGTAGGACCCATGACCTGACCGCGGCCCGGGCCCACGGCATCGTCCAGGCGTGCCTGACCCGGCAGATCCTCGTCCTCGCGGACCGCGCCTACCAGGGTGCCGGCGCCACCTTCCGCACCCTCTACTACCACCACCGTGAACAACGCGAGCATTACCAGCAGTTCAACCGCGACCACGCCAGACTGCGAGCGCTGGGAGAACGCGCCTTCGCCCGGTTGAAGTCCTGGCGCCTGCTCCGGCGAGCGCGATGCTTCACTCGCCGCATCAGCACGATCGTCCAGGCCGTCCACACGCTCCTGACCTGCAGCTATTCAGGATGAAAGAGGTTCAGTGATCCCGTTCAATACACCGTTCGAAGCCGGACCAGCAAGAACAAGCTCAGAAGGCGGTTCTGCGTTGCCGCGGTGAGGCGAACACTAGAGCAGCGTTCTGTCCGCCGAAACCAAAGGAGGTGCTCAGTGCCTGCCGGATCGCCAGGGGTCGTGGTTGCCCGGCGACAATGTTGATGTCGATCTCCGGATCGAGGCGGTTCAGGTTCGCTGTGGGTGGCACCAGGCTGTGTTGGAGGGCCAGCACAGTGTAGGCGGCCTCGACGGCGCCGGCGGCGCCGAGAGTGTGTCCTGTGACGCCCTTTGTGGATGTGACGGCTGGGGCGTGTCCGAAGATCCGACGGAGGACCTGGGCCTCGATGTGGTCGTTGAGCCTTGTCGAGGTTCCGTGGGCGTTGATGTGGTGCACGTCCCGGGCGGATGCGCCGGCATCGGCCAGCGCATCGTGGATTGCCTGCTCGGCCCCCTGTCCTTGCGGGTGTGGGTCGCTGAGATGGTAGGCGTCCTCGGAGGCTGCGAAACCCACCAGGTTCGCGAGGACTCGAGCACCGCGCCGGCGGGCGTCTGCGGGTCGTTCCAGGAGCAGGGCGGCTGCCCCTTCGGCTATCACAAAGCCGTCACGATCAGCGTCGAATGGCCTGGAGGCCCTTTCGGGTTCCTCGGCCCGCCTCGAGAGCGCTCGCATTCTCCTGAACGCCGTCACTACCAGCGGCGTGATCGCGGCTTCGCTGGCACCGGCGATGACGATGTCGCACTGTCCGTCGAGCAGGAGTTGCCTACCGATGCCGATCGCGGTCGCTCCAGAAGCACAGGCAGTGTTCACCACCAGGTTGGGGCCGGTAGTGCCGAGGCCGATGCCGACCTGGGCGGCGGGCATATTGGAAAGGAACATCGGTATTGTCAGCGGTGAGACTGAATCCGGGCCGTGCTGGAGGAGGTTGCGGTGCTGGGCCTCCAATGTTGTCATGCCGCCCATCCCGCATCCCATGACCACGGCGATCCTGTGCTTCGCAGGGTTGTCGAGGGCGAGTCCTGCGTGCTGGACCGCCTGACGGGCGGCGACTACTGCGAACTGGGCAACACGGTCCAGACGCCGTGCGTCCCGAGGGCCGAGCAGGGCGCTGGGATCGAATCCTTCTACTCGGCAGGTCACTTGCGGCTCGAGCCCGACGAGATCCGGGTCGGCTCGGGCGGTGGACCGTCCTTCGCACAGGCGTCGCCAGTTGGCCTGATGGCCAATTCCGGCTGGCGTGACGAGGCCGAGTCCCGTGACCGCCACCGCCCGGCCGCTCATCAGTGATCGACCTTCTTGCGTTCCACGAGAGCCACCACGTCGGCGATCGTTTCGGCCTGGTCGAGCTCTTCGTCGGAGATGGTGACCTCCAGTCGGGTTCCGAGGACGGTGGTGAATTCGACGCGGTCCAGGGAGTCGTGCAGCAGGTCCGACAGGTGGGCCTCGGGGCGTACCTGGTCGGGCGGTGCCTGGAACGAGCTGGTCAGAGTGTCGCTCACGATGTTGAACAGGTCAGGCATGGTCTCCATCTTTCTGTGCAGTCACGGGATGCTGATGTCCGGCCAGGTCAACGTGGTCGAGCCCCAGGAGAGGCCCGCGCCGAACGCAGTGAGCAGGATCTTGTCGTTGGCTGATATGAGTCCTGCGCGGGCAGCATGCTCGAGCGCGAGGGGCACCGAGGCCGCGACAGTGTTGCCCAGCCGGCCGATGTTGATCGCGCAGTGTTCAAGGGGCAGGTCCAGTCGTTGCGCCACTGCCTCGATGATGCGTTGGTTGGCCTGATGGGCCACGAGGCATCGAAGCTGTTTCGCGGTCCAACCGGCCGCAGCGAGCGCGGTGGCCGATGACTGGGTGAGGCGGGCGACGGCGTGACGGTAGGCGTTCTTGCCGTCCATGACCACGAATTGTTCTTCGTCGTCGGCGCCGCAGCGGCGGCTTGCGGTGTGGTTGCCGGGGACGTGGATGAGGCTGCTGAAGGCTCCGTCGCTTCCGAGGTTGAAGGGTCCGAGTGCGCCGGGTTGATCGGGGCCGCCTGCTTGCAGCACCACGGCGCCGGCGCCGTCACCGAACAGCGTTACCGTGGCACGGTCGGTGGGATCGATTCGGGTGGTGATGGTATCGGCTCCGATGACCAGGACGCTGTCGGCAGTGCCGGCGGCGATCAGGCCAGCGCCGCAGGCGAGTGCGTGGATGAAGCCTGAACACGCGGAGTTCACGTCGAATGCCATGGCATGGCCGACACCAAGCCGGTGTGCCACCGTCGGCGCAGTTGCCGGTACCAGTCGGTCGGGGGTCGTCGTGGCGAGCACGACGGCGTCGACCTGGTCGGTTCCGGCGCTTCGGAGGGCTGCTGTTGCCGCTGGTACCGCCAGGTCGGAGGTGACCTGGCCGGGCTCAACAGTGCGGCGCTCGCGAATGCCGGTGCGCTGACGAATCCACTCGTCGGAGGTGTCGATGCGTTGTGCCAGTTCGTGATTGGTCACCACTCTGGAGGGCACGTGTGTGCCGAGGCCGGTCAGTACGGCGGCGCGCGGTGTCGTCGAGGGCGTGGTGGTCATGGCTTCGCGACCGTGGCGGTGAGGACGTAGTTGCCGGTGGGCAGATCGGTGGGGTGGGTGCGGATGTCGGTGAAGCCTGCGGCGTTTAGGGCGGCGGCGTGGTCACCGGGTGTGTAGGATCGCCCGCCCTCGGTTTCGACGATCATGTTCAGGCCCATGATCGCGGCTTGGGCAGGACCGAGCAGGTCGTCGTCGAGCATGTGCTCGATGACGATGATCGCGCCACCGGGTGGCAGGGCCGTGCGGGCCTTGGCGAGGAGCAGGGTCCGGGTGTCGGGTCCCCAGTCGTGGAGGATGTTGGCCAACAGTGCGACGTCGTGCCCCGTGGGCAGGGTGGGGTCGGTGAGGAAGTCGCCGGGCAGGAGGGAGATGCGGTCGTGTCCGCCGACGAATCTGCGCGTGATGTCGGTGATGACGTGATCGAGGTCGTAGACGGTGGCCGTCAGCTCGGTGAGGCTCTGGCACAGACCGATGCTGTAGCCGCCAGAGCCGCCGCCGATGTCCAGGAGCGCGTGGTGGTTCTCCCACAGGGGCAGTTGTGCCAGCTGGGTGCCTGCGAGGACGGCCATCGGATAGATCGCGCTTATGAGGGCGGCGGTGTCGGGGTCACTGGGGTCGAACAGTCGGCTGCGCTGTTCGTCCGGCTGCCATGTGACGGGCCGGTCGCTCTGCAGTGCGGTTGCCAGGCGGTGCCAGGCAGGGTAGGCACGGTCGCGCAAATGATGCACGAAGTCGCCGAGGTAGCCTGGCCGGCCGGGGACGAGGTAGTGGGCGGCTATGTCGGTGTTGTGGTGGCGCCCCCGGGAGTCGACCGCGGTGAGTCCGAGGCTTGCGCAGGCTGCCAGGAACTGCTCGGCGGGCCGGGCCGGAAGGCCCAGTTCGGCGGCCAGATCACCGGAGGTGAGGTGGCCGTGGTGGTGCAGAGTGGCGAAGACCTTGAGCCGGATGGCAGTGTCGAGCACTGCCGTGGCGGCGAAGCCGTTGGCGAGCTGGAACAGGTGGTCGGCGGAGGACGGTCTCACGGATGACGCTCCTGAGGGATATCGGGGCGACAGTGCCCGGCGGACCCGGGCGCTAATTCGCGGGAATGGCGCGGTCGGACCGAGGCTTGCGGTAGGCGGTGACCGCCTCGGCCAGGCTGCGTTGCAGCCACCCGTCGACGGGGCCTGGGAACAGCAATCGCGCCACTGCGGCCATGGGCGGGGCCGTGAGCACCGCAGTGACGATGACGGCGCCTGCCCCGACGAGCTGTGCCCGGCGCAGGCGGCTTCCCGGCCGACTGGTACGGATGACTGTTCCCAGCCCACGGAAGACCGGCCCCATCACCAGGTCGGTTATAGCCATTGGCGGGTCCACGGGAGCAGCGTCCGCGGCAGCGATCGCGCTGACGCCGTCAGAAACGAGGCGGCGGCCGAGGTCCGTCAGTCGTTCGAGTTCGGTGTCTGTGATGCCGGCCGGGGGAAGCGGCCATCGCTGCTCGCGGTGACCGGTGAGCAGCCATCGCATGGTGGTGATGGCACTGACAAGCGGTGGATGGGTGTCGGTGGCCGCGATCGTGCCGACGTAGTGTCCTTCGGCCGCAGTCACCAAGCGCGCTATCTGGAGGGCCGCCGAGTACCACACGTTCCGGCAGGCCACCAGCGCGATGACGTCCCGTCCGGTGACGGTCTCGGGCTTGGTGAGCAGCAGGGATCGCAGTGGGATCGCCGGGGCGAGGAACCATACCGGGACGGCGAGGATCACCAGTGGTGCGGTGGGGTTTTCCTCCAGTCGTACCGGGACGCTGCCACGCGGATCGACCGCTTGCGGGAAGATTCCCGCGAACCGGGAGAACTTCCACGGGAAGGGGAAGTTGTGCTCGGGTGCGATCCGCACCCACTGAATGCGGGTGCCGGCTTTCTCCAGGGGGGCGAGCAGGGCTTTGGCTGCTTCGACGGCCTGGCCGGTCTGGGAGTACCAGAGCACTGACAGTTCCGCGGGCAACGGTACGGTGGCGGGAGTGGTTTCCTGGTTGTCGGTCATGACCGGTCCGTCTCAAGCTGGGGGGACGCAGGTGAACTGGGCGAAGGAATAGGCGAAGCGCGCCGATTCCGGGACCATCGCGAGGATCCGCTGACCAGGTTGGATCACCTCGGTCCGTAGTGCCTCGTCGAGCATCACGTACAGCGCGGCGCTGCCGATGTTGCCGACCCGTTCCAGGTTGGTGAACCATCGCGAGACCGGCAGGTCGAGGTCGGTCTGGGCCATCCGTTTGGCGATCGGTTCGAGGAAGAAGTAGCTGCTGATGTGTGGCAGATACCAGTCGTAGGTGTCCGTGGCCTCGATGCGGCCGGTCTTGATCAGCCGCTCGATCTCCTGGCCGATGAGCTCCACGACGTACTGGGCGAGCAGTTTGGTGTCCTGGCGCAGCAGCAGCATTCCTTCGGCCTCGGCCTCGGCGACGGTCGGTACGCTCCACAAGGTGTTGCCTACTGCCGGGGCCTTGGCGTTGCTGGTACCGATGGACATGCACGTCGGCAGCATGTGTGCGTACGAGGTCAGCTCGACCCAGTCGACCCGAAGGCTGGGTCGGTCCGCGGCAGGCGTGTCTTCCAGCAGCACGGCACCGGCGCCGTCGGAGAGCATCCAGCGCAGGAACTCGGCGTTGAAGTAGTGGAAGCCTTCGGGGGTGTCTGTTCGCAGCGGGGCGCGTTCGTTTTCCCCGTCGAAGCGGTGCCCGCGCATGAGGGGGCTTGTCAGTTCTGACGCACACGCGATGGCGCGGCGGTGTGCTCCGCAGCGCACTGCATTCAGTGCGTGGCGCAGGGCCATGGCCCCCGAGGTGCATCCGCCAGCGGCCGAAAGAATTTCCAGCGGGGCCTTGTGTCCGAGTTCGGCCAGTTTGCCGTGCACCATGGAGGCGAAGCCGGGCAGGGCCAGGTCGGGCACGGTCGTTCCGGCCGTGAGTATCCCCGCCCGGTTAAGCGGGATGCCGCGTTCGCGCAGCAGGGCGTCCACGGCATGCGCGGCCAGTTCCTCATTGAGGTGGGTTTGGTTGCCCTGCTCGTCGATGGCGTAGTGGCGGTTTCGGATCTTGTTCTGGCGCAGGATCGTTGCTTTCAGCGGCGAGGGGCGGTTGGAGACGAGGCCGAGCCTCGCCTCCATTTCGTCGTTCCCGACAGGGTTTCCGGGGAGGTAGGACGATGAGGCGGTGATGTAGACGTCCATGACATCTGCCCCTTTCCTTGGGTATTTCGGTTTCTGCTTTATGACAGGCGGGCCAGGATCTTCGCTCAGTTAATTGTTCGCACGACCTGCTGCGTTATTTCGCCGCTTGCAGCGATACCGGGGAGGTCGCTGCTGTGCCACTTGTATGGAATATTTCGAGGTCGCTTCAGCGCTGGAGAAAATCAGGTGCCGTCTCCGCCCCGGCTGGCGGTTTCACCGCGGTCATGGGTGGCGTCAAGGACGGGCGGGGCCCGGGTCTGATTCCTTGTGGCAAGGTCGAAAAACAGGAGTATGAACTTGATGACGACACAGGGCACTTCGTCCCGCTGGTCTGCGGATACCCGAATCCCGACTCTGCCCCGTTTCTGGAACGGGGAGCCAGAAGGCCCTCCGGGCTGTACGGTCGGCCAGTGCCGGCAGGCCGGTTTCGGGAAGTGACCACAGGGTCTGCAGGTCGGTAAGCGCCGCTGCGGGCGTTCCCCTGGCGGGGAAGGCAAAGCAACTAATTTCTCGTAAGCACCTCCGTGCTGCGCTCAGAGCCTGCGCCAGGTGCAAACTTCGTGCAGCGGAATGCCTTTCGCCTGTCCCCTGCATGTTGGGGTCCACTTGTCCCGTTCGGGAAGGTGCGAAAAGGAGCGCATAGAGCGATTTTTATTGGAAGTTGTGCGCATGGCGCGTGGAAATCGGCGTGGTGCAGGTTCCGAGCGCGGGGCGCATTGGTCCGTGCGCCCCTGCGCGCGAGGGTGGCAGTGGTGCTGGTGCACCTGCGCAAGCACACCACTCCGGCGCGCTGGCGGGTCCCCGGGCCTGTAGAGTCCACCGCCCACACCTACCCAAGCGGGGTCGTCGCACGTGCACCGGTCCGCTGAGGACGCTGGGCGAGCAATTCTCGGCTTCGTCCTGCTCGACGGGGCTCTCGCTGAGTGCAACCGGGCGGCCACTCCTAGGAACACCGGTGCCACGGCCTGAGCGTGTGGGTTGCCACCGTCCCGGCGGCCGGCTGCTGTGGCTCTCGCCCGCGCTGACGGGCGGCACTCACGACCTGGCTGCTTCCCGAATCCATCGCATCATCCGAATCTGCGAACGCCAGAGCACCCCCTTTCTCCGACTGGTCGAGGTACCTGATTGGCGCAGCGCGGTGAACCGGGCCAGGATGGCGGTGTGAGTGGTTCGTACATCAAGCCTCACCTGCGGTGTCTGTCGGGCAGCGGTGATCACCTCGCGCACGCGGTTGTCGAGCGTTCTGTGGAGCGGGCGGCCGGCCTTGCGGACACCGTTCCGTTGCCGGTGGGACCGAGCAGGCATGTTCTGGTCGTCCACACCGGGCATTCCGCAAACCTGCGCTGGTCGGCCGACGGAGCAGCCCGCCGGGAGCGGTTTCACACGGGGGATGCCTTGGTCAACCCGGCCGGGTGGGCCTCACGACCGCGCTGGCAGGACGACGTCGAGCTGCTGCTGCTCGCTTTTGATCCGGTCTGGCTGGAGAAACTGGCCGCCGAGGCCGGGACAGAGAGCGGGTTCGAGCTGGCACCCCGGTTCCATTTCACCGACCCGTTGCTGAAGGTGCTGGTCGAGCGGCTCGTGGCAGAGTTCGAGGGGCCGCGGACGGACGACGGGCTGTACGCGGAGTCGCTGGTGCAGGCAGCGGCCGCCGTGGTCATGCGTACGTGTGGAAGTGTCGCCCGGCGCGAGGTGCGCGGGGGAGGTCTCCCACCGCGTCGGCTCGCCGAGGTCCTGGACTACATTCACACCCGCCTCAGCTCCAGAGTCGGCCTGGACGACCTCGCGGCGGTGGCCGGCGTGAGCGCCTCCCACTTCACGCGGGCGTTCAAGACGGCAACGGGCGTCTCCCCGCACCAGTACGTGACGCAGGTACGGCTGGAGCGGGCCCGTCAGGCCCTGTTGCGCACCAGCAGGCCCATTGCGGAGATCGCGGTGGAACACGGTTTTGCCGACCAGAGCCACATGACGCGCACGATGCGGCGTCACACCGGCACCACTCCCGGCATGCTCCGCGGCGGGCAACTGCCGGGCTGAACAGGGCACCGGACAGTTCGCTGCTCTGCCTTCGAGGTGCTCATTTGGCAGGGCGACGGGCCTGCTCATGGTCCTGGTCGTGCTGTCCGCCCGCCCTGCCTCGGGGCCGGCTGCGTCGTCCGAGGCCACTGCTGGCCGGTCTGGCGCCCGTCTGCCGTGCCTTGCGCGCCATCTCTTGGAAGGTCTCAGTCGGTCCGCGGTCAGAGGGTTTGCCGGGCTCACTACCCGCTGGCGTCCCGTCTTCATCCGGCACCGCTGCTCTGGGTAGCTCCCCGGTCTGGCTCTGGCGATCCGGATCCCACGCGGTGTCGGGGCTGCGAGCCCGCATACGGGTGCGCCTCCGCCCGCTGCGACCGCGCCTCACCACCTTCGGCAGATCATGCGCTCCGCGTCACCGCCGCCGGGGCCGTTCTCGATGGGCTGCTGATCGGCGTCCTCTCGCACACGGTGTTCCTTGCCGCCGGATGCCTCCTCGTGAACCGGACCGGCTGAGCGATTGATGAGCGGTTTCTTCCATGGACGGCCGGATCGTTCAAGAGCATTCGGGGCCATCGGCAGTGGGATAGAGCTGCGGCCCGAGGACCGCTCAAGTCAAGCCGTCCTCGAGGCCGTTCCCACCCTTACTGCAAGGAGGCTGTCATGGTGCACACCCCGGACAAGACACTCAACGGCAAGGTCGCCTTCGTGGGAGGCGCGTCGCGTAACCTCGGCGGGCTGATCAGCACCACCCTGGGGGCTGAGGGCGCACTGGTCGCGGTGCACTACAACAGCGACTCCTCCAAGGCCAAGGCCGAGGATGTCGTCGCGCAGATCAACCAGGGTCCCGGCGAGGCCTTCGCGATCCAGGGGGACCTGACGAAGGTCGTTGAAGTGGAGCGGGTCTTCGACGAGGTGGTGGGCCGGTTCGGGAAGCTGGACTACAGCATCAACACCGCTGGCATGGTGCTGAAGAAGCCCCTCACCCAGATCACGGAGGAGGAGTACGACCAGATGTTCGCGGTCAATTCCAAGGCCGCGTTCTTCGTCATGCGTGAGGCGGCCCGCCGTGTCGAGGACGGCGGGAAGATCATCACGATCGTGACCTCGCTGCTGGCCGCATACACGGGCCTGTACTCCTCGTACGCCGGCAGCAAGGCCCCCGTCGAGCACTTCACCCGGGCTCTGTCGAAGGAGCTGTTCGGCCGGAACATCTCGGTCAACAACATCGCGCCGGGACCGATGGACACCTCGTTCTTCTACCCGGCCGAGGACGACGACTCTGTCGCCTACCACAAGTCCTCCGCCATGAACGGTGACCTGACCAAGATCGAGGACATCGTGCCGTGGGTCCGCCATCTGCTGCTCGACGGCTGGTGGGCCAACGGTCAGACCCTCTTCCTCAACGGCGGCTACACCACCCGCTGACCACCGCAGTCCGCCGGTGTCTCCTACGACACAGCCCCTGTCATCCGCGGCCTGCCCGCGGCACCGGCCGGCTCGCCCGCCCTCGGGGAGGGCCGCTCCCCCGCGCCCCTCCCCTTCTGGCGCTCTCATCCAGGAGAATCCTCATGTCCGTACATCTCGACAACCCTGCCGTGGCCGCGTTCGTCGATGCCGTCAACACCGGTGACCGGGAAGCTCTCTTCGCGGTTCTGACACCCGGCGCCACCATGTCCGACGACGGCACCGACCGTGACCTGGCCGCGTGGCTGGAGAAGGAAGTCTTCTCCTCCCAGGGCCGAATGGACGTCGACTCCGTCTCCCCCGACGGCCGCACCCTGACCGCCACCTACACCAACTCCACCTGGGGCTCGATGCGCACCCGCTGGTCCTTCACCGTCGCCGGAAGTCAGATCACCCGGTTTGAAACCGGTCAGGCCTGACGCCACGACCCGGGAGCCCGCCATGAGCCAGCAGCATTCCACGGGGCCTTCATGGACTTGGTACCGGCCGATGACCGCGCGTCCGGCCGGGGAGCGGCACCGTACCGCCACCGTTCTGGAGCTGTTCTTCGACCTGTGCTTCGTCACCGCCGTCGCGCAAGCGGCAGCCGCATTCGAGCACGAGGTCGTTGAGGGGCACATCGGGCACGGAGTGCTCGGCTACGCGCTGGTGTTCTTCGCGATCTGGTGGGCCTGGATGAACTTCACCTGGTTCGCTTCCGCCTACGACACCGACGACGTCCCCTACCGGCTGCTCACCCTGGTCCAGATCACCGGCGCCCTCATCATGGCCGCCGGGGCGGCCAAGGCGCTGAAGGACTACGACTTCACCGTCATCACCTGGGGCTATGTGGTCATGCGGCTGGCCATGGCCGCACCAGTGGATGCGCGCTGCCCGCGCCGACACCGAGCGCAGGCAGTGCTGCGTGCGCTACGCCGTCGGCATCCTGCTGGTCCAGGCCGGCTGGGTGGGGCGGCTCGCGCTGCCCGGCGACGGCGCTCTGCCGGCCTTCGCGATTCTTGCGCTGGCCGAACTCGCCGTCCCTGTCTGGGCCGAGCAGACGACGCGCACCACTTGGCATCCCCATCACATCGCCGAGCGGTACGGCCTGTTCACGATCATCGTCCTGGGTGAGTCCATCACCGCCGCCACTGCCGCGGTTCGCACCGCCCTGGACACCGACGCCTCCTTCGGCGACATCGCTCCTGTCACGATCGGTGGTCTGCTGACCGTGTTCGCGATGTGGTGGCTGTACTTCTCCCCAGAACGCCTCGGGGCGGCTCACCGCGTTCCGCGCCGCGCTGCGCTGGGGATACGGCCATTACGCGATCTTCGCCTCTGGTGCTGCCGTGGGCGCAGGTCTCGCTGTGGGGGTCGCCCGGAGCAGCGGCCATGCCCACATCAGCGACACCGCTGCCGCGGCCGCCTACACTCTGCCTGTCGCCGTCTTCGTGACCGTGCTCTGGCTCTTGCATCGCTCGCCCGGGGCAGCACGGGGCATCGACGTCGTCTGGGGTGTGGCCGTCCTCGCGATCCTCGTGGTCACTCTGGCCCCCAGCCCGGTGCTGATCACCGGGATCATCACCTCGGTTCTGGTCGCGGTCGTACTCGCAGCCGATAGCCGCATCCGGCGGTCACGGCCCGGTATGCGTCAGAACACCGTCCGTTGAGCCCAGCTCTTTCGCGGCAGGCCGCACCCGGGGAGTCCCCGCGCTGGGGCAGCCGAAGACAGCTGCATGCCCCCCCCCTCCCGCAGCATGGAAAGTGGCGGGCAGTTCACTTCACGTCCTGGTCGCCGGCACGGGCTTGGCAGCAGGGCCCGTTCACGCCATGCTCTGCGCGAGCCTGCGCTATACCGTCGGCCGGCAACGCCTCACACCCACCAGTGACCTGCACGCCTCCGCCGCCGGCGTCCCAGAACTCGAAGCCGCACGCCCGTACTCCGCCGGCGCGGTCATCGACGGCGTCTTGTCCGAGCATCCGCCCCTGGGCGCCGTGGCCGGCAACGCCACAGACCTGCCGGGAGCCGACGTCACCCTTCAGCGACACCAGTTCGCGGTCATCCTCGGGACCAACGCGATGGGCCCGCGCCTCGTAAACCGGGCCGTCGCGCTTGCCTGCGGATCGCCGCAAGAGCTCGTCCCTCACATCGCGTCCACCTCCCGCATCGACTCGGGCTGTTCCCTCCTGCTCCGGGTGCATGCCGCTTCCAGGTTCGGGCTCAGGCCCCGTGAAGTCGCTTACGTTTCCGCCCCATGTCCTCCTCATTACGCGGGCCGCCCGTGAGGGCTGCACGGTCACCCGATAGGGGTAAGAGCGGATCGATGGCTAGACCCGGTGTCGCTGCCTTCGTAGCGTGCCTGTTCCGAAGATCAAACGGCGCCGGGAGATCGGCGTCTGCGGAGGGGGGCCACCTTGGTGAACGGAAGCTGGATGTCGTCCAGCCTGTGCCGTACGGGAAACGCGGACGAGCTATTCGTCGCAGGCGCGGCGCAGAACCGTGCCAAAGCTCTGTGCGCAGGCTGTCCGGTGCGGGCCGAGTGTCTCGCCTACGCGCTGGACGAGCGCGTCGAGTACGGGGTATGGGGCGGGATGACGGAACGGGAGCGCCGGGCATTGCTGCGGCGTCGGCCGACAGTCGAGTCGTGGGCTGTGCTTCTCAGCGCTGCGCGCCGGGATCACGACGCAGTCTCCGATGCGGACGGGGATGCCATTGCCCGGCCTGGAACGAGACATTGCGTGCAGAAGGGGCCCGGGCGACGGCACGACGCGCCGGCTCACCAGTCTCCGCCTGGGCACAACGGCTCCGGCATGGTGCCTCCACGGCCTGGTGAGCCAGGCCGGCACCTGCTCCGTCGGCGGCGCTCGTTGTGATCCTTTGGTCCTGTGGCCCTCCACTAGGCACCGTAGCCGCGACGTGAGTGGCTCGCTCCGGGTGGGAGAAGTCCTCGCGATTCGTCGCTGGGTGCAGGATGCACGCTTGGGAGCGACGGCCGTGGCCGTC
Source organism: Streptomyces sp. NPDC004435 (assembly GCF_042873895.1). Lineage (NCBI taxonomy): Bacteria > Bacillati > Actinomycetota > Actinomycetes > Kitasatosporales > Streptomycetaceae > Streptomyces > Streptomyces sp. NPDC004435. The sequence goes on from NZ_JBIAMB010000016.1 coordinate 130,574, forward strand.
CCGGGCGCCTGGTCTTAGTCCTGTTTCTTGCGGGCGTCTCGGTGCCGAGGCCGATCGTGGTGCACCCCGTGGAGAGGCACGGTTCTGAGGTCGATCGCGGTGCACCCGGTGAGGAGGCACGGTTCTATCGTCTGGAACCACGACGCTCGCGCTTCACAAGGCTCCTTGTGCTGCACGTTCATCTGTATGCGGCTCCGCATGTCGACGGCGGGGTGCTCACGCCGTCGACGTGCGAGGGCGCGGCGGGAGGGCGTCATCGGCTGTCTCCTGCCGGTCGGTCTGTTGTACCGCGGCGGGTGGTTTCAGCCGGGATGCGCGCATTCATGATGCCGGGTTTCCGCTGGGGTGGGTTTCGATCCAGGACAGGCCTCCGACATCGAGGTGTCGGCGTGCTCGGGTGACAGCAACATATGCGAGGCGTGCATCTGCGGGATCGACGCGATCAAGGATCGGGCGGCCTTCCTGATCTTGTTCGTCGGTCTCTGGCGGGGGCGGAAAGTCGTCGCCGATCTGCACGCGGCACCATTCCCGCCCTTTGGCCTTGTGGGCGGTGGAGACGGTGATCTCGGCTTGGGGTTCTTCGCTGAGGCGGCTGACTGCGGCGAGGATGGCGTCGGTTCCGTGCTGGTCTACGAGGTCGACCAGGGGTTGCAGGTCGCGTCCGGAAGGGTCGTGTGCGGCATAGTCCTGGACCGCTCCCCAGGTGGGGAAGAGGACGAGTTCAGGGTGGCCTGTGCGGCGGCCTTCCTGGAGTTGCTGGGCAGCCAGGGCCAGGGCGCGCAGGCTGTCTCCGCCTCCGACGAGGGCGACTCGGGTGCCGGCTGTCAGGTGGTTCATGACCTGTCTCATGGCACCGACATTGGTGCGGCACAGAATTGCTTCGGGACGGGCCAGGGGGCCGAGGGTGGTGGGTGTGGTGGTGCTCCCGGTGAGACGCAAGGGGGCTTCGGCCAGGGTGAGCCATCGGTTGGCCTCGGTGGCGAGGGCGGGGCCGAAGCGGAAGGAGCGGGAGAGGGTGAGGTGGTGGCCGTCGAAGGCGGTCATGACGTCTTTGGCGCCGCGCCAGTGGTAGATGGCCTGGGCGGAGTCGCCGACCATGACGAGCTGGGCGTGGGGGCGCTGGCTGTTGAAGATGTGCTCGACGACGGGGTTGGTGTCCTGGGCTTCGTCGAGCAGGAGGAAGTCGGCGCGGATTGTCGGGTGGGTCAGTGACCAGATCTTGAGGAAGTGGTCGGGGTCGAAGCGGACAACTCCGGTGTCGGGGTTGTGCAGGTCGGCCCATGCCTTGCGGGCGTAGGGGGCCACGATGCCGGCAAGTTCCTCGTGTGCTTCGGGGTGGTCGAGGCCGCGGAGGCGTGGCACGTGGTGGTCGGCGAGGTCGGGGTCTGCGCTGTGGCAGAAGCGGGTCACGGTGCGCAGAACGGTGTTGGACAGGGTGGTGGGTGTGAGGGTGTGGTCGGCGACGCGGGCGGGCTTGATGATGCCGAGGTCCTGGCCGGTTTGCCAGGCAGGCCGGCGGGGTGCCCCGAGGCGGCGTGCGTAGCGGTGGCCGAGAGCTGCGTAGGCGAGGGAGTGTGCGGTCCTGCAGGTGACGCTGGGCGGAAAGCGGGTGGCTGCTTCCTGGGCGATGGCGCGGTTGTAGGCGAAGTAGCGCCCGCGGCGTTGGGTGCTGCGGGCCAGGAAGTCGAGGGTGGAGGTCTTACCGGTGCCGGCTCCTGCCTGGAGGGCCAGATGGTGGCCGGCGGTGAAGTGGTCTGCTGCTTCTGTCTGTTCGTCGGTGGGTGTGAACAACGTGGGTGTGCTCCGGTGTGTCGCTGGGCGTGTGTGGAGGGTCGTGGCCGGATCAGGGGTGCGGGCCGGGGTGAGTCGGCAGGCGGGTGGCGGTGAGGGCGTGGTGGAGGTGGGGGTCGAAGGGTTCCCAGTCGGTGAGTGCGAGGTCGGGTGCGGTGATGGCGGTGGCGTGTGTGGGGCAGCGCTGGGTGCGCCAGCGGGTCTGTTCTGAGTAGCTGAGGTGGGTCAGGTCGTACACGGCGATGTCAGCGGTGGGCAGGGCGAGTGCTCGGGGGCCGGGGCGGTGGGGGGTGAGCGGCATGAGGGTCCAGCGGCCGGGGGTGGTTGCGTGGGCGAGGACCGGGGTGGTGCAGCGGGTGCGTCGGATGGTCTGTGCGACGCACTGGATGGCCTCGACGGGGGTGGCTGCGATGTAGCGGGTGTAGAGGAACTGGACCACAGGGTGCTGGGGTTGGCAGGCGGGATCGGTACCGGCGGCGGGCGGCGGGAGGGTCGGGGGTGCGGTGAGGAGTGCAGTGTCGATGAGGCGTCTGGTGTGCAGGGCCAGGTGCCGTCTGATGGCGTCGAGGTGCGGGGGGAGAGTGGGTTGGTCGATGCCGGCGGGGCAGACCGTGGGGTGGCTGATGCGGCACCAGGGGCTGCCGTCGCCTGCGGGGTAGGCGACGGCGGAGGCGAGATGCCAGCGATAGGCGGCGGGGACGAGATTGACGGGCAGTTCCTGGGGGTGCAGGCTCACCGGCCGCGGTCCGGTGGTGGCGTGTCGGTCGATGCGGTTCCCGCATCGACGGCAGCGTGCCGTTTGGGCGCAGCGCAGGACGCGGGTCGGGCTGTCGGGGGTGACGGTCAGGGTGCGGCGTGGGCGGCGCGGGCGGAGGGTGCCGTCCCAGTGGTGGGATGGGGTAGGGCAGGGGCGCATGAGCGGAAAGGTTCCATGCGACACGCCGCAGGGCGGGAAGGCCGACCCTGTTACCCCTCGGTCGGCCCAACAGGTTCGTACCTGTGTCGCGGTCGGCGAACATTCGGGCGGGGCCGGCGACTCGTTCGGGTGATCCGTTCAGGCGGCACCGGGGGTCTGCCGAGTGGCGCCCGGGGGTGTGTGGCCCTCGCACAGGACGGAGAAGAGGCCGTCGAGGGGGGTGTCGAAGGCGTGGCTGATCGCGTGCCAGGTGGCGATGGTTCCGGTGGTGCGGCCCTGTTCGATCTCGATGAGGGTGCGCCTTGACAGGCCGGTTCGCTCTGCCAGGTCGTCGTAGCTCCAGCGGCGTTCGTGCCTGAGCCGGGCGAGCGCGCGGGGCAGCTCGTCGAGGTTGGCATCGGGCGGCAAGATCGTCACGCGTCCATCCGACGCGGCGTTCAAACACCATGTCAGTGCAGACCTCTGCCCTATTTTGCATTCTCGTCGGAAAGCCCGTCCGGGTGCATTACGGTGTGCCGCCGTCCGGACTCTTGGCGGTGACAGGGCAACGATGAAATACGAAAGGAGCTCGCCGCTGTGACAGTGCGTGTCGCGCACCCGCGGATGACGCGGACGTGGGTCGTCGAACTGCATCCCGAACCCCAGGGGCCCGTCCTCGTCTGCGCGCAGTGCCCGACACGCCCCCGCCTCGGGGGCGGCTCCACCGCACGCTCAGCAGCGCTCGCGCACCTCGCCCGGCATGCCCGGCATTCACTGCTCCCTTCGTACCTGCGCACCTGCCAGTGCCACGAACGTGGATGCCGGTGGCATCCACGCCACCGCGGGTGCGACGGCCCCCTTCTGCTCGTCCTGACCTGCGAGAGAGCGGGCCGAGTGTGGCGGCTCGCCGACACCTGTACGGCATGCGCCGGGGCGATGCGCCACGCCTCGGTGGTTCCGGACACGACCTTGGGCGAGCAGCCCACCGCCAGGCGGGCGAAAGCTCGTCGCCGCAGGCCCGTCGAGCCGGGAGGGGAACGCGCCCTGGTCCGGAACATGCTGAGCCTCCTGGCCGCCTCTCTTCCATTGCGCACCTCCCCCGAGGCCCGTCTCCTGGCCCTGCAGTGCGTGTTGCGGTGCGATGCCGACGGCGCGCTCACCCTTCCCTACGGGCTGATCCGCGGCATGCGGCTGGGCGTTGCCGAACCGCTGTGGCGGGAGATGCTCGATGCCCGCTGGCTGCGAAGCACCATCGCCACCCCGCTGGGCATGCAAGCTCAGCTCAACGATCCCCTCCTCGGACTTCCCGGACGCGGCCTGCGCATTCAGGCGGCCCACTGGGCTCTGGCCGAGTCCCGAGGCTCTTCGCTTCAGCACTCCAGTTCAACAGGCCGGCTCACCCTCGTGACGCTTCAGGCCCATACCCACCCTGCCCTCTTCAAGGGCCTGGGAGACAGCCATACGCTGGCCCGGATGTGCGGGACAAGCCAGCACGAGCTGCTCATCGCCGCCCAGGGTCTGCTCGATTCCGGCGTGCTGCGGAACTGCTCGCTCATCAACGGAGAAGACCTGGCGTGGAGCTGGCCGGACACAGGAACTCTCGAGGAGGCCGCCGTGTCGGGCGGGGACCTCGCCCGAGTCGAGGAATTCGGATCCTGCCGCCTCTGAACGAGCGGACACCTCTTCGCACAGGCGCCGTCCACGGATACGTTGTCGGTCCGGCTGCCCGCCACTGAGTTCCGCCCCATTGGCGAGGGCTCGATGATGCCGGCGAGGCGCAAAGTACGTGCAGGCACGCACTACTGCCGATATCACCGGCGCTCAGCGGCGACAGGCCGGCATGAAGCCGCATAGGGTGCCCCTGTGTCTGCCGATGCCAGCACTTCGCGTGCATCCATATGCTCCACGAGCTCCTTCCAGGTCGCGATGCTCACGCGACTTTCCGGCCGGCGGGTGCGACTCGCAGTTCACGCCGCAGCGTGCCCTGTCGTCCCGAGAGATGGCACCACAGTGGAGAGCAGCGGCGTCTGGCACGTCAGGGAGGTCGCGCGCCACGCTGTCGCCTCGCAGGTGACCGAGGCCCGGCGTCGCGGGCTGCCTGTTCTGACGTCCTGCCTGCGCTGCGGAGGCTGGCCTCCTCGCTGAACCGAGACGAAGACAACTCGGCACTGCGGCACCTCACGACCACGCCCCCAGCCGGCCAGTGATATTCATGTTGACTCTTTCGGCCCGGTCTGCCGACAACAGCCCCAGCGCGTCTTGGCATGAAGACCACCCGCAGCTGGAGGCGTGACGTCCTCAGTGCCCGCTCGGGAAGGCAATCGCGTGTTACCGCCGGGCGGAGCCCTGCCATCGGGCACTCGAAATGCAGGCCCGGCACCTCACCGCCAGGGGTGATGCCGGTGACGAACGCTATCCCCGCAACTACCTGGTCTCCCTCGGCCTCGCCGCAGCCATCTGCTGCTACAAACGACTCCTCCGCCTCACCGCATAGGACATGGTCTTAGGGCTTGCCGGGAAACAAGTCGTGGCTTCCGGCTGCGGAGTCGTTGTTCTGGTATGGGGAGACCGGAGGGGATCGAGGCCGTCCTGGCTGCGAAGTTCCAGGCATTGTTGCCGCATCTGGATGAGCGGCAGCGTCGGCTGGCCATAGGGGCGGAAGCGCTGTCGCTGGGGCATAGTGGGATCAGGCTCGTCGCTGCCGCGGCCGGGGTTCGAGAGAGCACGGTCTCGCGCGGTGCGGCTGAAGTGGACTCTGGTCAGGTTCTGGTGGGGCGGGTTCGTTCTGGCGGGGGGCGGAAAAAGGCTGTGGACCTTGATCCGGGGTTGCGGCCGGCACTGCTTGCGCGACTCCTCGCGGGCGCAATGGAGTACTGAAGCCGCATCGCCGACAGCACGGCTCCAGCCGTAGCCCTCCCGGCGCGTAGTTCGACGGGGCACTCGCGCAACCCCGACCGTTGGGAGGACACCTTTCACGAAGGTTGCGCTCTCCCCCACGTGGGAGCGCATACGCGCCGGCCCCGTGCCGACAGCCTCCCACCACCACCTCGTTCCGGGCGGCCGCGGCTCGTTTGCAGAGGCGGCCGTTCTTGGTACAGCCCGTCGAGGACAGTCCGGTTGAGGCCGCCGAGGAGCCCGATGACGCCTGCAGGCTCCGAGGCTTCACTACACCGTCCGCTTCTAGGCTCGCCTCGCGGAAGACGGGGCCGCTCGGCGCGCTCAGCCGGATTCACGGACCCGCAGGCCCGGCAGGAGTGCGAGATGGCGGCCTGACGCTTCCGGAACACCGAAGCGGCGCAGGAGGAGGTCGACCGCGGCTGTGCCGACCTCTTCCTTGGGTGTTGCGATGGAAGTCAATGGGACGTCGGCAAGCTCGGCCACCTCGTCGTCATACGCGATGATGGCCAGATCTTCGGGCACCTGGATGCCTGCCGCCTTAAGCCGAGGCAGGGTTACTACGGCATCGAGTCCGGTGTGCATGATCGCGGCGGTAACGCCGTGTTCGCGTACGGCGCGCAACAGTCCTTCGAAGAGGTGGTCGCGGCGTTCGGGTTCGGATTGGTCGCTCGAGGTGACGAGCGGCGAGACGGAGGGCGTCGGAAGGCCGAGTGTGTCAAGGGCGGCGCGGTGAGCGGTGTTCAGAAGGTCGACGTAAACGGTGCTCTGGACAGTCAGGATGATGCGTTCGTGGCCCTGCGCGTGCAGTCGGGCCACGGCCAGTGCGATGCCATGGGCCTGGTCGGTAGCGACGCGGTCCAGCTGGGCCAGTGGGTGCGTCGCGGGTACCCGGCGCTCTACGAGGACGGCGGGCATTTTGCGCTGCAGGATCCAGTCGCCCTCTTCAGCGCTGGGCTCGCCGGTGGGCCAGCTCGGCACCAGGATCAGGCCGGTGGCACCGTCGGCGAGGAGCTTGTCCGTCTGTGCGATGTCTTCGGCGGGGTCGTAGCCGGTGGTGGCGACGATGAGGCGGGCGCCGTGCCGTTCGGCTGCGGCGCGCACCCCATTGACAATAGAGGCGAAGTAGTACTCGGTATTGGGCAGCACCATGCCGATGACGGCACCGGGTACCGGTTCGTCCGCGTCGGTGACGGGATCGACGGATTCGGGGGTGCGCCGCACCTGCCCCTGAGCCTCCAGATAGGCCAGGTCCTTGCGCAGCGTGACGTGCGAGACAGCAAACTCGACGGCGAGTTCTGCGACCGAGGTGCGGCCGAGTTCGTGGATGCGTTGCCGGAGCCGCTCCTGGCGCTGGGCCGGGGTGAGACGCATACCGCTCCTTGAGATGAGGCGGGCCGTGACGGCCATGCCTGTTGTTCGTATCTGCTCGGGGAGGCAGGTGTCGAGTGCTGGGCCCGCCGCCCGAGTGTGATGGCAGGGGCGGCGGGCATGAACGGAGGCGTTACCGCAGCACGCGGACCTCTGACAGGCTGAGCGAGGCCGCCTGTTCTGAGGCGATTTGTATGCGGATATACCGGGCTCCCCTGGCCACCTTCACCTTGGCGGGCCGCTCGGTCGAAGTGTGTCGGTAGGCGGTGACGCCCGGTTGTGCGAGCACATCGGCGAGACCGTGAGAGGCGAACGGCGTATCCGAGACGAGCAAGTAGAAGTCTCCCGGTGTCGCAGAGCCGCTCCACACCTCGACGGAGCCAACGCCGACGCTCTCTCCGAGGTCCGTCTGCCACCAGGGGCTCTTCTCACTCATGGTCAGGCTCGCGGCGCCCGAGGTGTTGCCGTCGACGGCCCGCCCTGCGGCCGCGTCGCCGTCGGTGCTGGACTGCTCGGCGGGCTGGCCCTGCGCCAAGTGGCCTTGTGCGGGCGGCAGTACCTGCACTTCGGCGAGGGCGAGGTAGCCGGGTTCGGTGTCGGCGAGTTGCACGCGGACATAGCGGCCAGGTTGGTCAACAGCGATGGTTGTGGTGCGGCTGGCGACTGCCTTGTGCTCCTGCTTCCATACATCGCTGCGCTCGAGTAGATCATCGAGGCTCGCAGTGCCGAAGGGCTGCTGGGAGACGAGGACATAGAAGTTGCGCAGGCGCTCGGGGCAGCAGTCGACCCGGTTCCACAGCACGATGTGGCCGATGTCTGCGGACGCGCCGAGGTCCGTCTGCCACCAGGGCTGTGACTCCTGGAGAGTATGGGAGACCGATCCCTGGCCCCACATGCCGTTGATATTGCCGTCAGTGGCGCGGGAGGCGGCGCCCTGGGTGCTGGACTGCTCGGCCGGGGTGTTGAGGGCGAGGTTGGTCCGGATCGCCGCTGCGGCGGCGGAGTCGGTGACGTCCGCGGGGTCGCCGTTTACGGTGCTGGCACGCGTGGCGAGGCGGTGGTCGCCCGCCGCTAGCCGCTCGGGAGCGGTGACTTTCCAGGTCGTCAGGGCGCGTTCTGCTGTGCGTAGGGAGGCAGGTGCCGGTTCGGATATCCGCTCGGCCCGCCAGCCCTCGGGGACATCCAGGGTGAGGGTCAGCCCAAGGGCTGGTTGCTCGGCCCACCAGGTGTAGGCCGCAGTGACTTCGCGGCTGGTACCGGGCATGAAGGGGCCGTTGGGCGTGGTCAACTGGAGAGTCGGCCGTGTGCTGCCGGCGTGCGGAGCGGGCGAGGCCGGTCGGAAGGATCCCAGGTCTGCGGTGTCGTACGTGACCCCGCCGAGGGTGATGCGGGAGCCGTCGGCGTCGGCGGTGGGCGGGGCGCCTCGGCCTAGGGCAAGGACGATCCGGAAATCAGCTGAGGCGCCGGTACGCGTGATCCGGAAGGCGCCGCCTGTGATGCTCATCATGGCTCCGTCGGCATCGAGCAGCCATCCCTTGAGCCATGCGTCTTCGCGCTGGAAGAGGAACGTACGTGCCCCGTCTTCGTCCTTGCCGTACGTGATCGTGACGCCCGGCTCGGGCGCCAGCTGCCAGTCGATGCGGTGGCTTGTGGTGTCGGTGAATCGGTCGTGCACGGCAAGCACGGCGTCGGCGCCTGCAGTGGGACGCAGGTCTACGGCGAGTTCGCGGTCTGCGGTGGCAATTCCGTAGTCCTGGTGGGCGTCGAGGGACAGGAATCCGCCGCCCTGGCCGGGGTAGGGCCGCGCCTCGCGTGTGCTGCCCCGGCCCGGGGTGACGCCTTTGGGTGCGGGCAGTTGGTCGATCAACGGCTTGGAGAACAAGGCTGTGTTCGTGTTCTCCTTGGCGGGCATCCGCGACCAGGTGGTGCCTTGTCCGATGAGGTTGAGGCTCAACGCCTCGGGCTGGGACCAGCCCATGTGGGCACGGTTGCGGTTGGTCACGCCGATGAGGGTGTCGTCGTCGCCCTGGGTTCGGTTGCGGAAGTAGAAGGCGCCCTCGGCGTCGTCGAGCAGCGCGGACTTCAGCTGGGGGAAGGCATCGGGGTCCTTGGCGGGAATGCCCGCGGGCCAGTTCAGAAGCGCGAACAGGTCTCCTGTGACGGTGTTTCCCACCCGAGTGGAGGCGTGGCCAGCCGTGTGCTCGTACAGCCAGCGGTACGCGGACTGCGCCTGCGGTGAGCCGGTGCTGAGCAGATGCGGTGTGAGGGCGCCGGTACGCTCACCCACGCCGAATTGCAGCTTCTCGTTCGTGGGGCGCAACGACTGCGTGTGCAGGGCCAGTTCGGCCAGGCGTGGTCGTTTCCAAGCCCGGTCGACCGCTTCGATTCCCGCGGCTTGCAGAGCGCGCACGGCGGGAGCGGAGCCGGTCAGACCGTAGTTGACGTAGTCCCAGCCCTCTTGGTTCCAGCCCGTCTCGCCGAATGCGTCGTCGAAGTGGCGGCGCAGCTCATCGGCCAGCACGGCCAACCTCTGCTCCTGGAGACCTACATCCCCGTCACCGCGCGCGGCGAGGAGAGCAGAGAGCTCGGCTCCACGGTGAATGGCGACCCAGTTGCTGGACTTGTCGGCGTCATTGTCGAAGTTGGCGTGGTGGACGGTGCCGAGGTAGGCGAGCGCCCGTTTCATCGTGTCCTGCGCTTCGGTGCGCTGGGCGGATGTCCAGCCGTTGTACGCCAGGTCGTAGGCGAGGGCGATCGGGCTTACGGAGTTGGCGAACTCCAGGGTTTGCTGGGTGCGCAGCGTTTGGGCGGCCTGCTGGAAGTACGTGAACGCCCGGTCTGCATAGGCCTGCTGCCCGGTCACCACGTAGAGGAATGCCTGGTCACGTGCACCGTTGGCGCCCGTCGCGGTCGACTTCAGCAGGGATTGCCAGGTCTGCGTCGGGGTGCCGGGGGTTTTGATGATCTGGCGTAGCTCGTCCAGCTCGGCGCGGCTGAGCAGTCGCGGGTGGGCGCCGCGGCCGCGGGTCGCGGTGGCCAGGACCTGGCCCTTGGCGTCGACGAGCGCGAAGCCGGAGGTGGCTGTGCCGCTCGAGCGGAGGGTGAGGGCGTTGGCGGTCGTCGTGGATGTCGCGGCTTTCCATGCGCCGTCGAGTTTGCCATCGGCGACGTGGGCGGGCCCTGCGTACACGGTCAGCGGGGTGGCCGCGCCGGCGGTGGCACGCCAGGACAGGCGGGTGCTGCCAGTGCTGGCGTCGTCAAGTGCGGCCAAAACGCTCGTGCGTTGCTTGTCTTGGGGTTGCGCAGGTAGCTCGGCGCGCACTCCGGAGGAGATCGCGAGGACCTCGCCCTCTGCGTTGAGCGCCGAGATCCGGTACCAGGGATTGGAGCCTGGTGCGGCGGTGCTGTCGAGGTAGTGCGGTACATCGGGAAGCCGGTACAGGCGAGTACCGTCCGTCGGTTCGAAGTCGGCGGCGGAGGTGGAGCGGTGTACCTCGTAACCGCGGATCCCGGCGGCCTGGCCGCTGGGCGTCGCCGTCCAGTTCAGCTCGACTGTGCCCTCAGGCGTGGGCTTCGTCGTCAGGGCGAGCGTGGGCGGTTCAGCCGCTGGTACCGGGAGCGCCGACGCTGACAGGGCGGGGCTCAGCCCGAGAATGAGGGCGGTCGCGAGGGCGAGGGTGCCGATTCGACGGGGTACGCCGGTGGCGGTGAGTAGTCGTGTGAAGAGTTGAGGCGCGCGAGGGCGCATGGTCCGGTCCTCCGTTCGAGCGGCGGACACCAGGCAGCGACAGGTGCGTGGAACCTGGTGTTGAGGAGGAAGCCGGAACGCTTCGGATGCACGGGCAGGCCGTACGACGGGGCTCACCGTAACGTACGGGGCGGGCAGCGGCCAGAGGTCTCTCTGTTTTGCGGCTCAGCTCGTCTGCCGCCGAGGTTCTGCGGTGGAGCTCCGCACTACGACGCGCGGCGAGAGCAGTGTCTGCTGCGGGGTCGTCCATAGCTCCAGGAGACGGGCCTTCTCCTCCAGCCGGCGGGACAATAGCTCCACGGCGAGCCGGCCAACCTCGTGCCGGGGCGGTGCTACAGCGGTGAGGGGGACCGGAGCAAGGGAGGCGACCTCGTCGTCGTATGCCGTGATCGACAAGTCTTCGGGCACGGACAGCCCCCGGTGGCGCGCCGCATCGAGGAGTGCGATGGCCTCTGCGTCGGGGTGGGCGAGTACAGCGGTGGTACCGGAGGCGAGGACCTCCTCCAGGAAGGCTGAAAGCGCGCCGGGCTTGTGGGGCGAGTGGTTGTGGAGGCGGGGCGCCCCAGACTGCAGATCGCAGATCTGCTCAGCCAGGTCCAGGCCGTCTGCGATCAGCTGGGTGTTAGGCGTAATACGGCTGAGCAGGGCGATTCGTGTGTGGCCGAGGGTGGCGAGATGGCGGGCGGCGTCCATAGCTCCTTGTATGTGGTCCGAGGTGACGTGGTCGAGGCTGTCCAGGCCTGCGTACGGCGAGCGGCGGCGTTCCACCAGGACGACTGGGACCGGCAGTTCCGTGATCCAGGCAAGGTCAGCGGGTGGCCCGGCGAGCGGTTCGCTGGGGGTGAGCAGCAATCCGTCTACGCCGGCATCGATAAGTTGTCTGGCCTGCTCGAGATCTTCTGCGGGTTCGTAGCAGGACACCCCGAGGGTGAGCCTCAGACCCTGGGCATGGGCTGCGTGCCGGGCTCCCTGGATGACCTGCCGGTAGTACTGGGAGGCGTCGGGGACGACCATGCCGAGCACGGGCCGCTCAAGGCCGGGGGTGGTTCCTTGCGTCCTGGGGTGGCGAATTTCGGCCCCTTGAGGAAGCGTCACGCCGCCGTGGACCCGCACAGCGAGGCCCTGCTCGACCAAGACGCCCACGTCTCTGCGTACGGTCATCTGGGAGACGTTCAATTGGGTGGCGAGCTTACTCACCTGCACAGATCCGTCACGGCGAAGTGATCGAAGGATGGCGTCGCGGCGCTGAGTGGACAACATGCACCTACGGAACCGGTCGCCGCAGAGGCTGTACAGCGGTTGTGCGAAATTGTGCGAGTGGAACTTTGATGGTTGACCACTCACCGGGCATGGCTGGAATATCTCGCCACGGAGCCGGAACACTCCCATCGCTCGATTCGAAGGCCGCTCGCTCTGTTGCTCCTTACACGGCAAGTTCGGCCTCCTCCCCTACCCGATCGCACAGTTGGAGGGAGCCGCATGAAGAGCCTTGCGCCCAAAGTGCCCGCGCCGTCGGAGGCGGATGCCACGTCCTTGCGGGCCGACGGCCCCAAGGACGGTGCGCCGCTTAGCTCGGCGCCCACAGAGCGCAAGGCCGGCGGTCCAGGTCCTCGTACGCACCGCTTTGCCCGCCTGCGGCGGGACCGGATGCTGCTGCTCCTGATGGTCCCCGGTCTGCTGTACTTTCTCGTCTTCCACTACCTGGCGATGTTCGGGAACGTCATCGCCTTCAAGAACTACCTGCCGTTTCTGGGAGTGCAGGACAGCCCATGGGTGGGCCTGGACAACTTCGAAGCCCTGTTGGGGGACTCCGGGTTCTGGGCGGCCACGGCCAACACGGTGCTGCTCTCCCTGCTGCAGATCGTGTTCTTCTTCCCTCTGCCGATCGCCCTGGCGATGCTTTTGCACAGCGTGACCCGCGCAGGGGTGCGGAAATTCGTGCAGAGCGTGGTCTATCTGCCGCACTTCGTGTCCTGGGTGATCGTCGTTGCGCTGTTCCAACAGGTTCTCGGCGGTGATGGACTGCTGAATGGCCTGTTCGGTCACGGTGGCGGCCACCTGGTCGATGTGATCGGCAACCCGGACGCGTTCAAGCCGCTGATGGTGCTCGAACTGATCTGGAAAGACGCCGGCTGGGGCACCATCATCATCCTGGCCGCTCTGCACAACGTCGACGACGGTCTGTACGAGGCCGCTGCCATCGATGGGGCCGGGCCCTGGCGCCGCTTCTGGCATGTGACGCTGCCGTCGATCCGGGCGGTCTTGATCCTGCTGCTCATCCTGCGCCTCGGTGATGTGCTGACGGTCGGCTTCGAGCAGATTCTGCTGCAGCGCGACGCGTTCGGACCGCAGGCCGCCGAAGTCATCGACACCTTTGTCTATTACCAGGGCATCGTCCAAGGCAACTGGGGCTTCGCCGCTGCTGCGGCGCTGTTCAAGGGAGTCGTCGGCGCAGTCCTCGTCTCGTCCGCCAACAAGATCGCTCACCGTCTGGGCGAGCAGGGGGTGTACCGCTGATGAGCCGATCCGCCATACGAGAGCGCCACCGGAGCCGAGTTCGTGGACCTCGCCCCATGCCCAAGCGACCCTCATGGATGGAGAAGCCAAGGCCCCTCACTCAGGCGGGCAAGGCCGTCGCACTCGTGCTCACCGTCGCGCTCGTCGTGATCCCCTTCTGGATTGTGATCGCCACCAGCTTCGCCCCGGACCAGCAGGTCGTCGACAACGGCGGCTGGGCGATGTGGCCGGACGAATGGACCTTCAAGGCCTACGACTCGATCCTGTCCGGCGGTGTCATCACCCGCGCACTGCTGGTCTCAGCTGCGGTTACCGTCTTGGGGACCCTGACGAGCCTGGTCTGCACGGTCATGCTGGCGTACGCCCTGGCCCGTCCCGGAGTGGTCGGCGGCAAGCCGGTCATGCTGCTGATTCTCTTCACGTTCCTCTTCCCGCCCGGAATGATCCCCAGTTTCCTGGTGGTGGACTCCCTCGGACTGCGCAACTCCTACTGGGCGCTGGTTCTGCCCGTCCTCATCAGTGCCTTCAACCTGGTGGTCGTGCGAGGCTTTTTCCAGGGCATCCCGGAGGAGCTGTACGAGGCAGCCCGCCTGGACGGCGCGGGTGAGTTGCGCACTCTGGTCACCATCGTGCTGCCGCTTTCCAAGTCCGTGGTCGCGGTGGTCGGCCTCTTCTATGCCGTCGGCTACTGGAACGACTTCTTCCGTGGAGTCCTCTACCTCGACGACGCGAGCATGTGGCCGCTGCAAACGGTCATGCGCCAGTACGTCACCCAGGGGCAGAACCTCACCAGTGACGCGGCCGCCGCCGGTCTCGCGGTACAGGCACCGCAGACGATGCGCATGGCGGTCGTTGTCCTCGCCACCGCGCCCATCCTGTGCGTCTACCCGTTCGTGCAGCGCTACTTCGCCAAAGGCGTGCTCACGGGTGCAGTCAAGAGCTGACCCGGACAACGCCCTCGCCCGCGTGTTCTCCCACCAGCTCACTCCCCTTCACCTTGCCTCCTTCACCCTGCGAGGAAGTACACCCATGTCTTCTGGCATCTCTCGACGCTCCGTCCTGCAGGCCATCGGCGCCACCACCGCCTTCGCCGCCACCTCAGGTGCACTCACCGCCTGCTCCGGCGACGGCGCCGGTGGTGACGGTTCGGTCGGCAACGCCGGCAAGAAGCTCGCTCCCTGGCCCGCGTACATCCCCTTCAACGGCCCGAAGCCTGATCTGGCGCCGACCGCCGAGGGCGTCCAGGCCGCGTATCTCACCTATCCGCAGGACCTGGTGCAGGCCGTCGCCGAAAAGCCCGGGGATGGCAAGAAGGTGACCGCCGTGGTCATGTCGTATGCCGCTCCGCCCACCCCGCTCGCCAAGAATAAGCTGCACCAGGCCATCAACAAGGCCCTCGGCGTCGACTTGGAACTGATCATCGTGCCTGCGGATCAGTACGTGGCGAAGATGTCGACCATGATGGCGGGCGGTGATCTGCCCGACATCCTCAGCATGAACGCGGGCGGGTCCATGCTGCCGAACGAGGCCCAGTTCGTGCAGGCCAAGTGCCAGGATCTCACTGAGCACCTGTCGGGTGACGCGGTGAAGCAGTATCCGAACATTGCCAACATCCCCACGTACTCGTGGCAGGGAGTGGGCCGCATCGGTGGCCGGCTGTTCGGCGTCCCGATCGAGCGGCCGCTGCCCTGGGGCGCGATGATCGCCAATCGGGACCGGCTCAAGGAAGCAGGGATCTGGGTGCCTGAGGTCGGCGGCCTGAAAGTCGCGGACTTCACCGCGGGAGCCCAGCAGATCACCGGCAAGGGCAGGTGGGCCTTCGGCGCACACAGCGGCAACGCCTTCGGCTGGCTGGCCCACGCCGGCAACCACGGTGCTCCCAACATGTGGGAGACCAAGAACGGGGCGTTCCACAGCACGGTGGAAAGCGACCAGCTGCGCGATGCCCTCGAGCAGATGGCTGCCTGGTACAAGGAGGGCCTCTACCGTGCCGACGCCTTGTCTATCGACGCCGCCACTGCCGGAACCGACCTGGAGAACGGCAAGGTTGCCGTCAAGGTGGACTCGGTGTGGCTGCAGGACCTGGCCCGTCGCACCCAGGACAAGTTCACCGCAGACCTGGCCCGCCCCTATGCCCCGGCGAACGGCGCGGAACCCAAGCACTGGTTCGGCAATGGCTACTTCAGCTACACCGCACTGAAGAAGGCTCCGAAGGCCCGGATCGAACTGCTCCTGCGCGTCATCGACTTCCTGTCTTCGCCGTTCGGCTCCAGGGAATGGGAACTGATCAACTTCGGTGTCGAAGGCACTCACTTCACCCGTACAGAGAGCGGCGCCCCCCAGCCCACCCAGCGCAGCCTGGAAGGCGAGAACAGCAACAGCTTTGCGGTCAAGACGGTCGGCTCGGCGCCGCAGGTCCTCTACCCGCTCGGATTCGAGGGCGACGTCGAGGTCATCAAGCGCCAGCGCGCCTGGCAGGCAGAGATCGTGCCGAGCGGCATCAAGAACGCCCAAATCGGGCTGCGCTCGGCCACGCTCTCCGCCAAGGGCGCCACCCTCGACCAGCTCCGCAACGACGCCATCTCTGCGATCGTCTCCGGCAAGCGACCGCTGTCCGACTGGGACGCGGTCGTCAAGGAATGGCGCAACAAGGGCGGGGCCAAAGCCGCCGAGGAACTCGCCACGGAACACGAGGCCGTGACGGGCTGACCCGAGCCGGCGAGCGGCGTGCGTGTTTCCCGCCGAACGAACGCGCCCACCACCCCAACGCACGCACGGAACCTAAGGAGCCGCACGTCAGGCTCGCCCGACAACGAGGTCAGGGGAACGTCCATGCACGCCACCAGAACCGGGCACCGCCGCCCGATCCGCACCATCGCACTGCGCACCGGCGCCACCCTCGGCGCACTGGCCCTTCTGGCAGCCGCCCAGACAACCACGGCCGCGAGCACACCGCGCAATGCCACAGCCCCGCTCGTCGATCCCGCAACCCCCGCAGGCGCCCAGCCCCAGCTGCCCACAGGACCCCGGACAGCAGCGCAAACCCTGGTCTTCAGCGATGAATTCACCCAAACCAGTCTCGACACCACCAGGTGGACGGCCCGCGACCAGGAACGCACCGAAGCATCCCGCACCGACGGCATCCGCTGGTGGTACAAGCCAGCCAACGTCCGGCTGATCCCCGACAACGGCGGCAATCTCGCCATCGACTTGCGCAAGCTCACGACGAACCAGTACGCGGGCGGCCGGGTCGACACCCAGGACAAATTCGACTACGCCTACGGCACGCTCGAAGCCCGGATCCACACCCCGTACGCCACCAACGGCCACCTCGCAGCCGTCTGGGTACAGGCTCCGAACCACGGCACCCAGGTCGGCACGGCCGCCGACGGAGCCGAGTACGACATCATCGAAACCAGCCGGCAAAACGACCAGTATCCCGTCAGCATCCACTACGACGGCTACGCGGCCGACCACAAGGTGTCCTCGCAGACTGTCAACGCCCCTGGCCTGCACAGCACTTGGTATCACACGGTCGGCATGGCCTGGACACCCACACAGATCCAGTTCACCTTCGACGGCGCGGTCGTACGGACCGTCACCGACCCCAAGCTGATCAGCCAGGTACGGGAGTTCCCCATCCTCTCGCACGAGCTGCTGTTCTTCGCCGAGGGGTCACTCACCTCTGCGCCCCTGGACGCCAGCTCCACGGTGTACGTCGACTACCTGCGCATCTGGCAGTAGTGGCCCGTGAACGGGGATGGCCGGAACCGCTCCGCGTCGGCCGCCCCTCCGCCCACCCTGCGCTGTGCACCTGCGCACCCTCTCCTCGGAATGGACCGTCATGACCTACCAGCTGAGATCCGTGACCCGGCCCCGCACCTTGCTCGCCATGGACCCGGCCTTCACTTCGCGGCTCTTCGATGAAGACTTGCGTGCCCGACTCGCCGAGGTCGCTGACGTGGTTCCGGACGTGATCGCCGACGACTTCGGCCGGCCCGAGGTCGTGGCGGCCCTCGCCGAAGCCGAAGTGCTGCTGACGTTCTGGGGTGTCCCGGTGATCGACGACGAAGTCCTCGCTGCGGCGCCCAAACTGCGGGCCGTCGTGCACGCCGCAGGCTCCGTCAAGCACTTCACCACGCCGGCCTGCTGGGAGCGCGGCCTGACGATGTCGACCGCAGCCGGCGCCAACAGCCTGCCGGTGGCGGAATACACCGTGGCCATGATCCTGCTCGCCGGAAAACGCATCCTGGAGATGAACCGGGAGTACACCAGCCGACGCATCGCCCCGTCCATGATCCACGGCCTCTACCAGCAAGCGGGCAACTACCGACGCACCATAGGCCTCGTCGGCGCTTCCCGCGTCGGGCGCCGAGTAATCGAACTGCTGCGCCCCTACGACCTGGACCTACTCGTTCACGACCCGCATCTGTCGCTCGAGGAAGCGTCCACTTTGGGCGTGCGGCTGCTGCCGCTGGACGCCCTGTGTGCCGAAGTCGACATCCTCACCATTCACGCCCCTGAACTCAACGAGACGCGCCACCTGATCGATCGCCGCCACTTGGCGCTGCTGCCTGACGGCGCGACGCTGATCAATACCGCCCGCGGGTCCTTGGTCGACCAGGCAGCGCTGATCGACGAGCTGGCCACCGGCCGACTGAACGCGGTCGTGGACGTCACCGATCCGGAGATCCTGCCCGCCGACTCCCCGCTTTTCGGCCTACCGAACGTGCTGCTCACTCCCCACGTGGCGGGTTCCCTGGGCAACGAACTGCGGCGGTTGGCCGCCTTCGCTATCGAAGAACTCCGCCGCTACGCGGCCGGCACACCCTTCGCCGATCCCGTGTTCCCGCAACGGCTCGACCGCACCGCTTAAGCAGCCTTCTTCACCTACTTCGCAACACCGAAAGGAACCCGATCAGCATGCCTTTGCAGCCTTGGTTCAACGAGTCCAAGCTCGGCATCTTCCTGCATTGGGGCATCTACGCAGTCGACGGCGTGGCCGAGTCATGGTCGATCTTCACGGGAGGGCTGACACCCGAGGCATACATGCAGCAACTCGGCGGGTTCACTGCCGACCGCTACGACCCGGACGCCTGGGCCGAGTTGATCACCGATGCCGGCGCCGGCTATGCGGTGCTCACCGCCAAGCATCACGACGGGGTCGCCCTGTGGGACACCGGGGCAACCGATCTCTCGGTGGCCAACCGTACCCCTGCGGGGCGCGACCTCGTCGGCCCCTACGCGGAGGCATTGCGCCGGCGCGGGCTCAAGGTCGGCCTCTACTTCTCGCACTCCGACTGGAGCCACCCGGACTACCCCACGATCCGACCCACCCAACCCCAGCGCGACTGGCTGGAGGGCAACCGGTTCACGACGCCCGAACCCGGTGCGGAGGACCCGGCAGCTTGGGAGCGATACCTCGAGCGGGTGCACCGCGGCCAGATCCGCGAGCTGCTCGACCGCTACCGCCCCGACCTGCTGTGGTTCGACGGCCAGTGGGAGCGCGACGAACGCCAGTGGCGCATGAGGGAGTTGCGGAACGAGATCCTCGACCGACACCCGGAAATCGTCCTCAACGGGCGGATGCTGGGCTACGGCGACTACACCACCCCCGAACAGGGGGTACCGATCCTGCCACCGGAAGGGCCCTGGGAACTGTGCCTGACCATCGGCGACTGCTGGGGCCACCGACCGGACGACACCCGGCCCAAGTCGGCACGCGAACTTATCCGTACCTTCGCGGAGACCATCGGAGGCGGCGGCAATCTGCTGCTCAACACCGGCCCGCTGGCGGACGGGACGATCCGTCCCGACCACGCCGAGCGTCTGCGTACCCTCGGCGCATGGATCAGGCGCCACTCCGAAGCCGTGCACTCCACGGTCGCCGGCTTGCCGCCCGGCCACCACTACGGTCCCTCCACTCTCTCCGCCGATCGCCGCACCCTGTTCCTGACCTGCTTCGACATCCCCCGTGAGCACATCATTGTGCGGGGCCTGCACAACAAGGTTCTCCGCGCGCATTGTCTGACCACCGGGCAGGAACTGTCCGCCGACACCGTCGGAGGCTTCATGAGTCACGGCGTTCCGGGAGTGACCCGCATCCAGGCCCCCGCCTCCACCGATCCATACGCAACGGTGCTGGCCCTGGAACTCGACGGAGAGCTGGACGTGTACCGAGGCCACGGGGAGGGCTGAACGAACGCCTTTGCCATCAGGAAACGGCAGGGTCGCCACAGGTTCATCGCCGGCGCCTGCGTCCATGCTCCCATGGGCGCAGGTGGCTGCCCGCACGATCGCCGTTGACTGCGCGCAGATGAACGGAGAGCCATCCTGCGGCGGCGCCACCGTGGCCCGCCTCTGCTCGAAAGGCTCATGCGGGCATGAACCCGCCCCGCCAAACATCCGGACTCTTGTAAGCGTGCCGGCCCCGGCCCGCTGACCCCAAGGAGCTCCCCAATAGCGTTGTCAAGCCGCGACGGTGACGGGAGGTGAATCGTGATAGCACTCTCCGTGACGGAGCATCGCTCACAGGACATCGAGCCGCCGACGAGCGAGAGCTAGTAGCGCTTCGTTACGTTAGGTGATTTTGCCTGGTGGTGGGCATCTTCCGGTCATAAGGTTGGGGGAGGTGGAACGGCTCCGGGGTGAGTTATCGGAGTTCGTTGCCGATGTGTTCGCTTCGTTGCCGCGGCGGGATCAGCGGCGGTGGGGCGGGTGTTATCTGCGGGGGTTGATGCTGGACGGTCGGCGGAAGTCGGTCCAGCCGATGGCCGAGCGGCTGCCGGACGGGAACATGCAGGCTCTGCAGCAGTTCGTGAACCAGTCGCCGTGGGATCCGCTGCCGGTGCGGCGCCGGATCGCCGAACGGCTGAGCCGGGCGATCAACCCGGAGGTGTGGGTGATCGACGACGTGTCGTTCCCCAAGTGCGGCACCGCTTCGGTCGGGGTGGCCCGGCAGTACTGCGGAGCGCTCGGGAAACGGGCGAACTGCCAGGTCGCGGTCAGTGTCCACGCCGCCACCGACACCGGCTCGTGCCCGCTGGACTGGCAGCTGTATCTGCCGCGGGAGTGGACAGAGATGCCGGACCGCTGCCGTCGGGCCGGAGTGCCGGACGGAGCCGTTGCCCACCAGGAGAAGTGGCGCCTGGTGCTCGGCATGCTCGACACACTCGCCGGCTGGGAGGTGGAGGCGCCGGTGGTGGTCGCCGACGCGGGCTACGGCGTCAGCACCCTGTTCCGGACCGGCCTGGAGGAACGCGGGCTGTCCTATGTCCTCGCGCTGACCGGCAGGGAAGTCGCTCATGCCGAACAGGCCGAGCCGCACCGGCCCGCCTATGGCGGGCTCGGACCACCGACCCTGCCCCGCTACCGCACCCCGCCCCGAGCCGTCAGTGTTCTCGCGGAGGAAACCGGCCCGGAACAGTTCACCGAGGTCACCTGGCGACAGGGCAGCAAAGGCCCGATGACCTCGCGGTTCACCGTCCTGACCATCCGGCCGGCGGGCAAGCAGTCCCTGGCCGCGGCCCAGAGTGCGGGCGGCGGCCGCAACCGATGGGACGGTGCCCTGCCCGCCCGGACCCTCCTGGTCGAATGGCCGCACGGCCAGAACACCCCGACGGGCTACTGGATCTCGAACCTGCCCGCCACCACCCCGGTCGCCGACCTGGTCCGCTGGGCGAAGATGCGCTGGCGCATCGAACACGACTACCGCGAGCTCAAGCACGGCCTGGGACTGGACCACTTCGAAGGCCGCACCTGGCGCGGCTGGCACCACCACGTCACCCTCGTCACCGCCGCCCGGGCTTTCCTCACCCTGCGGCGGCTCGACCCAAAAGCCCACACGCCGGCCTGACTCTCTACCAGGTCCTCGACACCCTCCAGGACCTGCTGCAGTGCTGGACCGGCACCTGCACCACCTGCGGCCGATCCCTACCCCGCAACAGAACCAGACGAAGAACCTAACGAAGCACTACGAGGAGACCATCCAACGGTGGGAACCCGTCGACGGCAGGCGAGCATGGGGCTCAGCCTCGCTCAGCAGCGCCTCCCTATCCAGGGAAGGAGCCCCGCGTGGCACAGCGACCTTGACCGTACCGCTTTCCTCGGCCACCTCCCGGTCGAACACCCCGCCATGATCGAAATAGTGGGCGGACCGTGCAGGTCAGCGGCGGTGTGAGCAGGTTGTCCCGATCGCTCCTGGCAGGTTGCCGCCATGGCGGCTTCCCGCCTGATCAGGCCATCGCTCTGCAACGTTCAACGACTGAGACTCTCCTCAGCACCCGGGAACCCCCCGCCCGGGTCCTTCGCAGGAGAGGCAGTTCCATGAACAGAGCACCTTCGCGGCGCAAAGCCCGGCTGACGGCAGCCGGGCTCGCGCTAGTTCTGCTGCCGATGGGGCAGCAGGCGCAGGCCGCCGACGATCCGGCTGCGGCGCCGAAGGCTGCAGCCGGACAGACCGCCCTAGCCGCCCACACCGTGATGCTGATCACGGGTGACAAGGTGACCGTCACCGACATCGGCGGCGGAAAGCAGACCGTGGACGTCGAGCGGCCCCAGGGCGCCCGGGGGAAGGTCTGGACGCAGACTGACCACGACGGCGACATCCACGTGGTCCCCGACGAGGCCCGTGGCTTCCTCACGGCGGGCAAACTCGACCAGCGCCTCTTCGACGTCAGCGAGCTGATACGTCAGGGCTACGGTGCCAAGGCCGGGCAGCGGGCCGAGGGACTGCCACTGATTGTCACGTATGGGAAAAACGCGCGGATCGTGACCCCCAAGGGCGCCGACCGCACACGGACGCTGCCCAGCATCAACGGCGCGGCCATCGAGGCAGAACACAGCGGCGAGCTGTGGCGGACGCTGACCGATCATGGTGCGCGCAGCCGCTCCTTCGACGCGGGCATCGGGAAGGTCTGGCTTGACGGCAAGGTCACCGTCGACATGGCCGAGTCCAACGCGCAGATCGGCAGCGCCAAGGCCTGGGACGCCGGGTTGACCGGCAAGGGCGTGAAGGTCGCCGTCCTCGACACCGGCGCCGACCTCGACCACCCCGACCTCAAGGACCGGGTCGTCGCGACCAAGTCGTTCATTGCCGGCCAGGAGGTCACCGACCGCAACGGCCACGGTACGCATGTCGCCTCGACCGTCGGTGGCAGCGGCGCCGCGAGCGACGGCGAGGAGAAGGGTGTCGCGCCGGGCGCCGAACTCGCTGTCGGCAAGGTGCTCTCCGATGAGGGCTCCGGCTCGGACTCCGAGATCATCGCGGGCATGGAGTGGGCCGCGAAGGACATCGACGCGAAGATCGTGTCGATGAGCCTCGGATCCGCCTACTCCACCGACGGCACCGACCCGATGGCACAGGCCGTCAACAACCTCACGGCCGAGACCGGCGCCCTGTTCGTGATCGCTGCGGGCAACCGGGGTGCGAGCGGCACGATCGGCTCGCCCGGTTCCGCGGACTCCGCGCTCACCATCGGCGCCGTCGACAACGCCGACACCGCCGCGTACTTCACCAGCAAGGGCCCGCGCGTCGGCGACAACGCGCTCAAGCCCGACCTGTCCGCACCCGGCGTGAACATCCTCGCCGCGCGCTCCCAGTACATCTCCGAGGGCGAGGGCTCGTACTGGAGCATCAGCGGTACGTCGATGGCGACCCCGCACGTCTCCGGTGTCGCGGCACTGCTCGCCGAGCAGCACCCGGACTGGGGGCCCCAGCAGCTCAAGGACGCGCTGATGTCGACGTCCAAGACGCTCACCGACTCCCCGTACGACCTGGGCGCGGGCCGCGTCTCCGTACCCGACGCCATCGAGGCCGAGGTCACGGCGACGGGCAGCCTCGACTTGGGCTTCTACAGCTGGCCGTACGAGGGCCACCAGCCGGTCACTAAGACGCTGACCTATACCAACCACTCCGCTCAGCCGGTTGAGTTGACGCTCGCCGCCGACGGAGCGAACTACCTCACGCTCGCGGACACCACGCTCACGGTCCCGGCCAACGGCACCGCGTCCACAACCGTGACCGGTGATGGCGCCAAGGCCCCCGTCGGCAACAACGGCGGCCGGATCACCGCCAAGGCCCGCGACAAAGCGGTCGCGCACACCGCGTTCGGCCTGGTGAAGGAGGAGGAGCGCTACACCCTCACCGTCCATGTCAAGGACCGTGACGGCTCGGCAATCCCCGGCTCGTTCAGCCTGCTCAAGCTGGCCGCCGGCGAGCAAGCCCAGAGCCACGGGGTGGGAGAGAGCGGTACCCTCGAACTCCGGCTGCAGCCTGGTTCCTATGCGCTCAACGCCTTCGCCGACGTCCACGGCAGCCACGGCAAGGACTCGCTCGGCCTCGGCTACTTCACCGAACCCGAGATCACCCTCGACCGCGACCGCGAGATCACCCTGGACGGGCGCAAGCTGCGGGAGCTGAGCACCAAGGTCGACCAGCGCACCGAGACCCGCCAGCTGGCCATGGAGTTCACGCGTGAGGCCAACGGCACCGCCATCTCCGAGGCCGTGCAGGTCCCGCCCCTGTACGACTCAGTGTTCGCCGCGCCGAGCAGCAAGCCCTCGACCGGCACGTACGAGTACCGGACCGTATGGCGCCTGGGCAAGCCGCTCCTGTCCGTCGAAACCGACGGACGGCGGATCGACGGGGCCACCGTGCAAAACGGCGGCGCGATCCTCGACGGCAAGCTGCGGCTCCCCGTCATCGACGCGGGCAACGGCACCGCGGCCGCGTACGCCGACAAGGACGTGCGCGGGAAGGCAGTGGTGATCCACGCGGACGGCGCCACCCCGGCCACGCAGCTGGCCCAGAACGCGCAGAACGCCGGCGCCAAGGCACTGTTCGCCAGCGACGACGTACCAGGCCGTCTCATGGACTGGTGGGGCACTGAGGCATACGAGACACGCGAGCTGTACATCGCCACGCTCAATGACGCCGACGGCGACCGACTGCGCAAAGCCGCCCATGAGGGCAACAGGCTGGAACTCGAGGGCACCGAGCACACCCCTTACGTGTACGACCTGACCGAGGGCCACTCGGGTGCGATCCCGGACCGTGCCCTGACCTTCGCACCCACACGCCGTGAACTCGCCGTCGTGGAGCAGAAGTTCCATGCGGATGAGACGGTGGCGGGCAGCGAGTTCCGCTACTCGATGACGGATGCCTACCCGTATGGGGTCGGTTTCCCGGAGCGCATCGCGTTCCCGCGCGAGCGCACGGACTATGTCTCCACGGGAGCGGGCCAGGAGTGGCACGAGTCGGTGACCTCCGGGCCGGGCGTGATCGAGCAGCGCAGCGGCGTTTTCCCCTACAAGGGTGGCAGCCGGCAGGAGCTCAACTGGTTCAAGCCGGTGCAGCACCCGTGGCTCGGTACCGGTCTGGGCTGGGGTCAGACCCGCAACGGCAACAACCTCGAGTTCAACGTGCCCGGTTGGGGCGACTCGGGTCCGGACCACACCGGATTCGGTGATGTCTGGAGCGAGGGCACCGGACTGACCCAGGCCACCAAGGTGTACGTGGACGGCCGCCTCGTCGACGACCGGCAGGGCTCCGGCGCCTATGCCCGGCCGGAGGACGTGGCTTCCCGCGAGCAGCAGTTCAAGGTTGTCACCGACACCACGGCGGACCCCGCGCGGTACAAGCTGACCACCAAGGGCCACACGGAGTGGACCTTCAAGTCCGCCCCGACGCCCGCCGACCGCGCCACCTTCCTGCCGATGCTCAACCTCGGCTACGACGTGGACACCGACCTCGCGGGCAATGTCCGTGGCGGTCGCCCCCTCACAGTCGGCCTCTTCGCGGAGTACGTGAAGGGCTCACCGGACACGGGTCGGATCGGCTCCAGCAGCCTTGAGGTCTCGTACGACGACGGCGTGACCTGGCAGCGCGTGCAGCTCCGCGACAGTGCGGGTGCGGCCTGGAAGGGCACGCTCGCGGTCCCTCGTGACGCGGAGACGGTGTCGCTGCGCGCCTCGGTCTCGGACGACCGCGGCGGGTCCGTGCGGCAGGAGATCATCCGGGCGTTCGGTGTGAAGCGAAAGTGACGTGACCGTTCGATAAGACGCCGTTGGTCCGGCAGGGCATGAAGCCCTGCTGGGCCGACGGCACTTGTTCTTTGATCCTGACGCCTTCACCCGGGGCCTGGACCGAGACCGCGACGCTGTGATCGCCGCACTCACACTTCCGTACAGCAACGGCCCCACCGAAGGCGTCAACACCAAGACCAAGCGGATCGCGCGCCAGATGCACGGACGAGCAGCCTTCACCCTTCTTCGCCACCGCATCCTCCTCGGATAGCGGCACTCTCCATCACCACCGAATATGAGACAGAGCCGAACGATTTACAGTCCCGCGACCTGAGCTGAAGACGCGAGCTGCCGCCGGGGCGAGTCTTTCGGTTCATGAGGCTGCTGCCAGCCTCGGGGGGCGGCCCAGGAGTGACTACGCCGCAGGAGGTGTCCTCGTGGGTTTGGAAGGGAGTTTCATGGGTGAGGCCCGGAAGTACACGTCGGGGACGCGTGTGGCGTTGATGTCACTGTGGCGGGGGCGGGCGGTGGAGCGACCGTCGTACGGCTGTCCTGGTGCTGGGGTGTGAGGCCCATACTTGTCAGCGCATGCTGGCGTTCTGGAGTCAGCCGGTCCCAACGCCGGCGGATGTTGCTGATCCACTGACCGAGGCGTACGGAGCCGGAGGAGAGTTCTTCCGTGTGCCGTTGCGGCACACGGCTGTGTCCTTCTCGGGCGTAAAACTGTCTGAGTGCGGTCAGGCCTTGCTGGAAGGCGCGGTCCCGCCCACCGGAGGGCCGTCCCGAGGGCGTAGCAGCGTTCAAGGCCGGGGCTGGCGATGCCAGGTTCAGGTGGGCGAGCAGGCTTAGTTGCTCCGGGGTCTGGGGCGGGTTGGTCCGCTGGGTGTGGAGCCACTCCCCCAGGCGTTCGCCGTTTGCCGTCTGGAAGTGTCGTGGAACGGTGGTGAGGGGGTGGCCGTTCTGCTCGTGGCGTCGCGCCGTGTGGTACATGCGCTGCCAGGTCAGGGGCCAGGTGGGGTTCCAGTGCGGGTCGAGGTCGTGGAGCGCCTTCGTGCGGGCGGGGGTGAGTTGGGCGGCGCGTTTGCGTTGGGTGGCGAGCCAGCGGCCGAGGGCGAAGCCGGTTTCGGGGTCGTGGTGGTCGACGGGGACGGCGAGGTGGCCGTGGGTGGTGACGTAGGCGGCTGCGTGGGTGAGGCCTCGGTCCCAGGCTTGCTGGCGGGGGTTCCAGATGATGCCGAGTTGTTCGAGGGCGTGGGTGCGTGCGGGGTCGAGTGCGTTTTGGTTGTGGAGGTGGCGCTGCCAGGTGATCCAGCGGCCCAGGGGGTAGCCGGTGGGGTCTTGGTAGGTCTGGGGGGTGTCGAGGTGGTGGTGGGTGCGGTGGTAGCGGCGGGCTGAGGTGAGGCCGCGGCGCCATTCGGCGCTTTTGGGTTTGAGGACGCGCAAGGTAAGGGCGAGGGCGACTTCGTCGGCCTGGGTGGGGCGGTCGAAGTGGAGCCAGTGGCCGGGTTCGCCGGTGAGGGTGGGGCGGTGGGTGCGGGGGTCGGCGAGGCGTGCTTCGAGGCGGCTGTCGTGGGCGCGCAGGGCCTGGATGGTGCGCCATAGGGGGGTGTAGGCGTCGGCACCGAGGAGGTCGTCGGGGTTTTCGTCGGGGGTGAGGTAGACGGGGACGATCAGGGTGGCTTTTTTGCCTGCGCCGGGTTGTTGGCGTAGGGCGCGGCCGACTGCTTGGACGGTGTCGACGGGGCTGTTCTTGGGGTCGGCGAAGACGACGGCGTCGATGGCGGGGACGTCGATGCCTTCGCCCAGGACGCGGGCGTTGGCGAGGACGGCGGGTTGTTCGGGGTGGGTGTGGGTGGCGTAGTCGAGGAGGATGCGGCGGCGGACTCGGGGTGGGTGGGTGCCGCTGATCCACTGTGACCACAGGCCGTCGGGTTGCAGGTGGGTGGGGAGGGCGGCGGCGGTGTCGGGGAGGGTGGTGGCGAAGGCGCGGGCGTCTTGGACGCGGTGGTGGAAGGTGAGGACGCGGCGGAGTTTGTGGTCGTGGATGGCTTTGAGGACGGCGACTTGGCGGCCGGCGAGGCGCAGGCCGTCGACGCCGGCTCCGGGGCCGGTGGCGAGCCAGTCGCGCAGAGTGGTGTCGTCGATGACGGGGACGAGGATCTGGTAGTCGGCGAGGAGGCCGAGGTCGATGGCGTCGGAGAGGGTGAGGCGGTAGGCGACGGGGCCGAAAAGGGTTTCGTCGTCCATGGAGGCGACGGTGTCGGTGTCCTCGATGCGGCCGGATTCTGCGTCGGCGTCCCAGATCCGGGGGGTGGCGGTGAGGTAGAGGCGGTGGTGGGCGGGGATCTGGTCGTCGTGGTGGACGGCGGCCCAGGCTTTGCCGAGGCGGCCTGCGGTGCGGTGGGCCTCGTCGACGACCAGCAGGTCCCAGGGAGGAAGGCTGTGGGTCTGGTGGGCGGTGACGACGGCGGGCAGGGAGGCGTAGGTGGCGTAGACGGTGACCGGTCCGCCGGTGGTGGTGAGGGCGGTGAGCTCGGCGGGGCTGGTGGTCATGGGCAGGTCGCCGGCCGGGGTGTGGTCGGAAGCCTGCCTGGCCGAGCAGACAGCGACCGTGGTGCCTTTGCGGCCGGCGGTGTGCCAGGAGCGGGCGGTCTGGGACAGCAGGTCCAGAGTGGGCAGCAGGACCAGGGTTCTGCCCCGTGGGGTGAGGCGGGCTGTGGTGCGGGCGGCGATGAAGGTTTTTCCGGTGCCGCAGGCGGCGACCACGGTGGCCCGGGCATGGACGCGCAGTGCTTTGACGGTGGCGGTGACGGCTTCCTGCTGGTGCGGGCGCAGCTCGATCTCGGGCATGTGAGTACCGCTCCAACGGGTCGGCCGACTGGTGCCAAGCAGAGGGGTCGGGTTGCCCGGTCCTCTCTGCTTGGTGGGTGTCAGGCTATTCGGCTGCTTCGGTCAGGTGGGCGAGGGTGGAGCCGGTGGGGTTCTTGCGTACGTGCAGGCGGTGGGGGATGCGGCGGCGTAGTTCGGGGATGTGGCTGATGACGCCGACGGTGCGGTCGTGGGCGCGCAGGGAGTCGAGGACGTCGAGGACTTTGTGGAGGGTGTCTTCGTCGAGGGTGCCGAAGCCTTCGTCGATGAAGAGGGTGTCGAGGGGGTTGCCGCCGGATTCGTGGGTGACGACGTCGGCCAGTCCGAGTGCCAGGGAGAGGGAGGCGAAGAAGGACTCGCCGCCGGAGAGGGTGTCGGTCTTGCGGGGGCGGCCGGTCCAGGAGTCGGTGATCTGCAGGCCGAGGCCGGAGCGGGCGCCGCGGGGGGCTTGGTGGTCGGAGTGGGAGAGGGTGTATCGGCCTTCGGACATGATGTGCAGACGGGTGTTGGCGGCGGTGACGACTTCTTCGAGCCGTGCTGCCAGGACGTATGCCTCGAGCTGCATGCGGACGCGGGCGCTGGTTGAGGTGCCAGTGACGAGGTCGGCCAGGTGGCGTGCGGTGCTGTAGGCCTGTTCGAGTGGCTGGAGTCGCTGGACGGCGGTGGCGAGGTCGGTGGCCAGTGTGGCCAGGTCCTGGGTGCGGGTGCGGGCGGCATCGGCGGCGGCGGTTGCTGTTGCGTGCTGGTTGTCGGCGGCGGCACGAGATGCTGTGGCTGCGCTGGTGTCGGCGGGGGGCTGGGCGGCGGCCTGTTGCAGTGCCGGGTCTTGGAGGACTGCGGTGTGGACGGCGCAGTTCTCGCGCCATTGGGTGATCTCTTCCTCGATGGCGCGCAGGGTTTCGTCGTCGAGGAGGGCCTGCTGGGCGAGTGCCAGGGTGTCGAACCCCTGATCCTTCGCGGTGAGGAGGGCCTGCTCGGTGCGGTGGTGGAGGGTCTGGGCCGCGGTGGCGAGGGTGCGGGAGGCTTGGGCGGCTTGCTTGAGGTGGTCGGCTGTGCGGGTGAGTTCGGCGGCGCGGGCGGCGACGGTGGGGTGGGTGCCGCGGGCTGTGGTGAGCTTGGTGGTCAGCTCGGTGAGTTGCACGGTGAGGGTGTCGTAGTCGGCGTTGCGGGCGGACAGGCCGGCGGTTGCGGTGCGGTGCTGCTCGGTGTGGTGGGTGTGCTCGGTGTCGAGCGCGTGGAGTTCTTCTTGCACGGCGCCTTGGTCGGCAGCCCGGGCCAGGGCGTCGGCCAGGGCGGCGTTGGCTCGCTCGTGGGCGGTTTCGGCGTCCTGTTCGTTTTGGCGTGTGGGCTGTCCGTCCTGGGCGGCGGCGGGAGCGGGGTGGGTGCAGGAGCCGCAGACCGGGCAGGGAATGCCGTCGGTGAGGGTGGCGGCGAGCTCGGCGGCCATGCCTTCGGTGCGCCGGCGGCGAATGTCGAGGTGCTCCTGGCCGGCCAGGGTGGCGATCTCTTGCGTCTTTGCCAGGCGCTGTTCGGCCTTGGCGACTTCCGCAAGGTGGGTGTCTCGCAGCTCGGCGGCTTCGATGCGGGTCTTGAGGCCGTCCAGGGCGTCGTGATGACGCAGGCCTTCCAGTTCGGCCTGCCGGGCGGCTTCACGCCGTGCCTCGAGGTCGCGGCGCATGCCGGGCTCCTGATCGAGCCAGTCCTGGGAGGTGCGTTGCTGGGTGTCGAAGTCCTGCCGTTCGGCGTCAATACCCTCAAGCTGGGTGGTCAGCCGGCGGACGGTGTCTTCCTCGGCGATGAGCTCGGCCAGGACAGCGGCTTCGTTGCGGGTGGTGCGCTCGATGGTTTCCAGCTGGTCGGCGTCCAGGTCCGCGTGCTGAGGCAGCAGGTGGCGGCGGGCGCTGCGCTCAGTGCGCTGGGCGTCGGCGTGGTCGCTGGCTGCGGTGTCGGCGGCGTGCAGCTGGGGAGCCGCGTGCTGGGCGCGGCGGGCCTGGTCGCGGCGCTGGCGGAGGGTGGCCTGGTGTGGTTGTTGTTCCTGCAGCAGGTCGAGCTGCCGCCGGGCGTCTGTGTAGGCGTCTTGCTGTTGGTGGAGGTCGCGTGCTGCGGCTTCGAGGGTCTGCTTTTCGAGCAGGTGGGTCTTGGCCGTGGCGGCTGCCTGGAGGGTGTGGTCGTGGTGTTCGTGGCTGGCGTGCAGGAGGTCCTGGGCCCAGGTCTGTGCGGGCTCGGTGAGGGTGTGGGGGTCTTCGGCGGTGGGTGCGGGGTGCTCGGTCGCGAGGTCGGCTCCGGCGGCCTGGTGGATGCGTTCGGCCAGGCGAAGGACGTCGGCGCGGGCGGTGTCGCGGTCCTTCTCGATGGTGCGGCTGTGATCGTGCAGCCAGCGTTCGACGAAGGCGAAGCGGTGGGTGCGGAAGAGTTTCCCGAGGAGTTCGCGCCGGCCGTGGGCATCGGCGTGGAGGAACTTGGTGAATTCGTTCTGGGGCAGCAGGACGACCTGGCAGAACTGATCCCGGCTCATGCCCAGCAGGTCGGTGATCTCGGCGGAGGCTTCCTGGTGGGACTTGCTGAACGGTTCCCAGCGTTCCTGCCCGGTGGTGTCGGTGGTTCGCTCGCTGAGGAAGGTCTCGGCCTTCTGCTGGGTCTCGCCCGGGCCGGATCGTTTGGGGCGCATCTGGGCGGGAACCCGGCGGATGCGCAGGCGGCGGCCTGCGAGGGTGACGTCCAAGGTGACTTCGGTCAGGAGACCTTCGGGAGCGTGATGGCTGCGCAGCAGCAGGTCACGGTCGCCGGGGGGCTTGCCGTAGAGGGCGTAGCAGATGGCGGCGAAGACGGTGCTCTTCCCGGCGCCGGTGTCGCCGTGGAGGAGGAACAGGCCGTCGGCGGACAGGCTGTCGAAGTCGATGGTGTGGGTGCCTGCGAAGGGGCCGAAGGCCTGCAGGTGCAGAGTGTGCAGGCGCATGTCAGACAGTTTCCTTCTGCTGTTCGTTCAGGCGGGAGGCTTCGACGGCTTGCTGCAGCAGGGCGTGTTCCTCCGGGGTGGGTTCGGTGCCGCGCATGCTGTGGACGAAGTCGGTGGTGATGCCGAGGTCGCTGCGGCCGCGCACCCGTTCGCTGTAGGTGCTGGAGGTGACCTGGGCGGGGATGTGGGCGGGCCGGTGCTTGAGTTCGGCGGTGTGGGGGAAGCGGCGGCGCAGCCGGGCCATGGCCTCGAAGGGCAGGGCGGTGTCGGTGAGGGTGACCTCGAGCCAGGCGTCTTGCAGGGGTTCGTGGACGGGGTTGGTCACAAGGTCGTCGATGAAACCGGTGACGCGCTCCAGGCGGCGGGGAACGGGACAGGGCAGGCGGGTGAGGGCGGGGGCCTGCCCGGGGGTGAGGTTGGCGAGAGTGATCGTCTTGGTGTGGCGGGCCTCGGAGAAGGAGTAGGCCAGAGGGGAGCCGCTGTAGTGGATGCGGTCGGTGACGGACTGAGCGCCATGCAGATGGCCGAGGGCGACGTAGTCGATGCCGTGAAAGAGGTCGGCGCCCACGTGGGCGATGCCTCCGACGGTGATGTCGCGTTCGCTGGCGGATTCCTTGGCCTTGTCGCGTTCGTCGGGCTGTCCGGTGCCGGGGGTGACGAAGGCGTGGGCGAGGACCACGCAGCGGGTGCCGGCCGGATGGTGGGTGGCGAGGTCGGTGCGGATGCGTTCCAGGGCCGCGGTCAGTACGGCGCGGTGGGAGACGGCTTCGGCTTCCAGCGGGGCGCGGGTCATCGAGGGCTCGAGGTAGGGGATGCCGTAGACGGCGACGGGGCCGTGGGTGTCTTCGAGGATGACGGGGGTGTGGCAGGTGGCGGGGTCGGTGCGCAGGTGGATTCCGGTGCGTGCCAGGAGGCCGGAGGCGACGCCGAGGCGGTGGGCCGAGTCGTGGTTTCCGCTGATCATGATGATCGGGACGTTCAGGTCCGCGAGCTGGTGCAGGGCGTGGTTGAACAGGCGTACGGCGTCGAGGCTGGGGATGGCCCGGTCGTAGATGTCTCCGGCCACCAGGACGGCGTCGACGTTCTCGGTTCGTGCGGTGTCGACCAGATGGTCGAGGAAAATGCGCTGGGCGGGTACCAGGTCTTCTGAATGGAACCGTCGGCCCAGGTGCCAGTCGGATGTGTGGAGGAACCTCATGCGCGTACACCTCGAGCTTCGTCACTCAGTGTGATTTGTCAGTGCAGGAAGGGAAGATAGGAGGCATGGGAAGGAGGAGAGATGTCCTCTCCGAGGTCTGCTCGTGCTGGCTGTGTTCCCTCGCCAGGCGGGTGCAGATGGTGTGGAATCGGCGCCCGGATTCATGCCCGTCAGTGGGTGGAATCGGTCGGCTGGCATGCGTGGGTGGCGCCGACCGACGAGCAACGCAAAGAGCGCATGCTCCTGCGCCGGGCGCGGAAGTCGGCGTCTGGTCAGTGAGCGAGCTGCTGTAGGCGGGTGAAGATCTCCCGCAGCTGGCGGGGCACGTCTTCGGGGGTGGTGAGGGTGGTGGCGAGCCCGTAGACCATGGCGGGTTTGCCATTAGGGCTGTTGTCCTCGGCTTCCTCTTTGATCATGTGGAGGATGCGGGTGCTGAATTTCTGGCCGTCGCGGTGCGCATCGAATTCGTCCGGGTGCCAGGTCTGGGGTGCCGGTTTGGGCCACAGGGTGTTGGCGGCAGTGGTCCACTGCTCGTTGCTGAAGAGTTCTTCGAGTTCGTTGTAGCCCTCGGCTTCGCCGACGTAGGACACCTGCTGTTCGAGGTCGAGGCCGGCGCGCTGGAGTCGCTCTGTTCTGAAGAGTTTGTTGGTGCGGCTGTCGGCATCGACCATCAGCATGACGGTGCGCTGGTGTTTGACGAGGTAGCTGGCCAGGTGGAGGGCGCCCTCGTTGTTCTCGCAGCCCCACAGGGCGATGCCTGCGGCCTGGAGCGACATGTTCTGGGCCAGGCGGAAGAGCAGGGGAAGGCTTTTTTGCTCGGTGTCGCCTTCGACGGCAAGGAAGCAGCGTTCGTGGAGCAGGACGGAGTTGCGCAGGCCCAGTGATGCCGCGATCTGACCGAGGTGGAAGTCGATGCCGTCGTGCTGGTCGTCCTTGAGGCGTTCGACGATGGTGCGGCCGTCGTCTCCGAGGCTGAGGTG
This sequence comes from Streptomyces sp. NPDC004435, assembly GCF_042873895.1. Lineage (NCBI taxonomy): Bacteria > Bacillati > Actinomycetota > Actinomycetes > Kitasatosporales > Streptomycetaceae > Streptomyces > Streptomyces sp. NPDC004435. The sequence goes on from NZ_JBIAMB010000016.1 coordinate 163,817, forward strand.
GACCACGTCGGCGATGTCGACGCCGTCGATGAGGTTCATCGAGTGGGTGGCGACCATGACGTTCACATGGGGCAGGGCGCACTGCTTGCGGACGATGTCCATGACCGTGCGCTGATGGTGGTAGTCGAGGTGGGTGTCGGGCTCGTCGTAGACGACGATGGTCTGGGTGGGCTGGGTGGTTGCGGGTTCTCCTGATGCGGCCAGTTCGGCGGTCTCCAGGAGGTTGCTGGTCCATTCCCATACCGCCAGGGCAATACGGCGGGTGCTTCCCTGGCCGGCGCGTGTCAGGTCGACCAGTTCACCGTCGGCCCTCGAGACATGCAGCGGGGCACCTTTGAACCCTCCACTGAAGGAGACCATGGGCTTGACGTTGACGTTGACGTACTCGCCGCAGTGCTGGCGGATGTGGCTGCACAGGGAGTCGGCTTCCTTCTCCAGCCGCTGGTTGATCTCTTGTTCGATCTCGCGGACACGGCCCTGGAGGGTCTCGTCCTCCAGGTGGGTCTTGTAGCTGCTGTTCAAGGCGGTGTGCACGGCGTCGTCGGGGCTCTCGTGTTTGCCTCCGAACGACAACAGCCGCGGGAGCCGCTCTTGGAGCAGTCTGGGCAGCGCCAGCCATCCCTGCTCCTGGGGGATGGTCCTGGCGTGTGCCGTGAGTTCTGCCAGCAGGGATTCCTTGAGGGTTCCTGCCGGGGACAGGCCGTACTCGGCGACGAGGGAAGCAAGCGCAGGCTTGAGCAGCTGATCGAGGTCGCGCAGCTTCGGGTCGACAGGTCGGCTGCCGAAGTACTCCAGGCAGGCCGCTTCTCCCAGGGCGGAGCGCCGGCGGATGCGTACGTGCTCGCCCAGGCCGCTGCCGTCTTGTTCCTCGGTGTCCAGCCGGAAACGGCCCTCTACCCAGGTTTCGGTGCACCGCCGGCCTTTGGCGTCTCCTTCGCCCTGTGCATAGGTGCGGTCCTCGTCGGTCAGGCGGTGGGTGCCGAGGAGGAAGGCCAGTGCGGTGAGCACTGCGCTCTTGCCTCCGTCGTTGCGGCCGGCCAGGACGGTGGGCCGGCTGACGGGGATGCCCTCGACATGGGCCAGGGAGCGGAATCCGTGCGCGGAGTAGCTGTCGAGATACACGGGAGCTGCTCCGTATCTCTCTGCCCGACGGTGGACAGAGGCGTGGCGTGCGGCAAGCGCAGATGCTGACGAGGCGCCTGTGCCACTGGCACAGGCCGTCATATTAAGTGCTGTTGAACAACTGCAGGATGTTTTGCGTCAGTTGGACTCGCCGGTAGCTTTGCCGCTCCCCCGGTCCGGGCCCTCTTCTTTCGGTGAGCTGGGCTCACACTCCTCTACGTTCGCACGTGAGAGCGAATTGGGTGGGAGTGTCTCGCGTCTTGGCCACGATGGTGGAGCCGGATGGTATCCGGCTCCAACCTCCGGCGCATGGTGCCTATTTCGACGCTCTCCATCATCCGCTGCCTGATTGTCGGAGGCCGTTCGAGCGCTTTGCCAAGGGGCCGATCCAGCTCTGGTGGACGGGTGCGGGGCAGGCTGGGCACGAGTGGGGGTGTCGGCGACGCTCTCGCGATGGTGTGGCTGAAAGCCGCGTGAACTGCTCGGCTTTCACTCGCTGTGCAGGGCCAGTGGTTCGTTCTTACCGGTGCGAGCGGTCAGCGCGGACGCCAGGTCCGTACCTCCAGGTGCGTGATGGGGGCGTCGGGGTGAATGCGACCCGTTTCGAGGAGCCAGCCGTGAACGGCAGCCGTGACGTCCCCGCCTGCCGCGTCGACGCGGTGGGCGAAGTCGGCGGCGTCGAATCCTCCCGTTGCGGCGGATCCGTAGGAGCGTTCCTCGGTGTGGTCGGCGCGTTGGACGACGTCGCGGCGGATGCCCGGCGAGTCGGTTCGGCTGCCCGAGGCGAGGGTGTAGCCGCTCTTGGGCATGCGGATGGTGAAGGCGAGCCGGAGGCCCTGGCGGGCGGCTTCGGCGATCAGTGGGCGCAGGCGTGCGGCGCCGGAGGCGATGGCCTGGGCGCCGGCGCGGCCGGTTCCTGTTCCGGCGGGGGTGATGAGGACGGCTTTGGTGCGGACTCGGGCCCGGGTGCCGGAGGCGGTGGTGCGGCGGGTGATGTGGGGGGCGGCGATGCTGGTGAGTTCGTCGAGGTCGGTGATGCCCGCGGTGTGGACGGCGGCGAGAACGCGGGTGAGGGCGGGCACGAAGGCGGCGCCTTTGCCTCGCGTGTAGAACTGCGAGACGAGGGAGGCGTCGCGGTCGATGATGCGGGCGATGCTGCTCTTGGTGAAGCCTGCGGCTCGGAGCTCGTCGGTGAGGCGGGCGGCTTCGCCTGGCTGCGGGGTCCGTGGAGCGCGGGAGGGCATCAGGTCTCCTTGAGGGCTGTGCGGCCGGCGTCGCGCAGCGCGAGGAGCTGCTCTTCGGTGGTGGGGGCGGCGAGGGGTCCGGCGAGGTGGCCTTTGTTGAGGTAGTCGCCGGGCTGGCCGTGGTAGGGCCAGGGCTGGGGGGTGGTGAGGTAGACGGCGTCGGTGCGGAAGGCGACGACGGTGCCGGGCGGGGTGTGCAGGGCGCCGGCGTAGGTGTTGTCGTCGCGGTGGCGCTGGGAGAGCAGGGCGGCGCGGGCGCCGGACCAGATGGCGGCGGCCCATTCGGGGTGGGCGTTGGGGTCGCGGGTGAAGCCGGTGGGGCGCTGCCAGGTGATCTGCTCGTCGGTGAAGCCGATGATCTCGGCGTCGGCGGGGACGTCGCGCTCGTGGGTGCGGGGGGTGGTGCCGGTGACCATGCGGGGGCGCTGGGCGAAGGAGCCGATGCCGTAGAGGAGCAGGGAGCGGACGGCGCGTGAGGCGAGGCGGGCGGCCTGCCGCTGGGCGGGGTCGCCGTGGAGGTCGGCCTGGGCGGCGAGGGTGGCCCAGGCTTCTTTGAGCTTCTTGGCCCAGTCGTCGAGGGGTTTGCCGTCCTCCCAGAGCAGGCCGTCGATGATTTCGATGCGCCAGGGGGTGAGCGGGTTGGTCAGTGCGGTGTGGATCTCGGGGCCGCCGGCCCAGGTGGTGAAGGTGGTGCCGGGGGTTGCGGGGTAGTGCCAGGCGCGGTCGCCGGGGGCGGGGGCGGGCAGGAGGCCGACGTGGTTCCAGGTGTCGGGGACGGTGACGCGCACGTGCCAGTGGCCGCAGCCGTAGAGAGCCTTGACCTGCTCTTTCTCGCTCCAGGAGGCGAAGGTGCGGGCGGTGATGCGGCGGGGTGTGCCGACGGGGGACTTCCAGGTGTGCTTGGCGTAGGCGAAGGTGCGGTCGTACTCGACCAGGGCGGGCAGCCGGTCGGGGAGGGCGGGCGGGGTGATGAGTTCGGTGCGGCCCTGGCCTGCGGTGGCGTGCAGGAGACCGCGGAGCTCTTCGGACAGGACGGGGTAGCCGTCGGAGTGCTGTCCACGGGTGGGGATGGTGCGGGTCCACAGGTCGCGGCCGGTCTGGGAGGGTGAGCCCATCAGGACGGCGTCGTTCCAGTGGGCGCGCAGGGCTTTCCACAGCAGGACGAACGCGTCTCGGATGGTGGTGGGGTCGGCGCCGTCGGGGTCGAACCACTCCCCCACCGAGCGGATCTCGACGTGGTGGCGGCCGTTGTCACTCTGGTAGCGGCCGACGGGGTTGCGGGGGTGGACGAAGTGGCCGGCCATCTTGTCCTTGCCTCGGCCCGTGTCGGTGCGCCAGCCGTCGATGGGGGCGTTCAGCCAGGCGGCGACGGCGTCCTTGAGGAAGGGGTGCTGGTCGGCCTGGTGGTGCCAGGGGTCGCCTGCGGTGATGAAGATCCGCTCGGTGCCCTCGGGGACGGCGTGGAAGACAGCCTGCAGGATGGTGGCGGCGCGGGTGTCGGTCAGGGTCAGGCGCAGGGTCTGGTCGCGGTGGACGAGGACGCCGGTGATGGTGTCGAGGAAGACGGTGGAGCGGGCCTGCTGGGTGAAGTTCGGGTGGGTGGAGACGAGGTTCGGGGTGTGGGCGAACCAGCGGTCGCCCTGCCCTCCGTCGGGAATGGAGGGCAGTTCACGGTCCCGTCCAGGGGCAGCAGTGGGTGCCGGTACGGGTTGGGGGTGGTCGTCCCCGGCCGGGTTCTGCGGCCGGGGACGGCTGGGAGTCACCGCGCTGGGAGCTGTCGTGGCGGGGGTGTCCTTGTTGTCGGAGGCCGCATGTGTGGGCGGGCTGTCTTCCGCTGGACCGTCGGGCGCGGCCGACGCGCTGTCGTGGAGGGTGGGGGGCGTGAGGGCCGGGGCGATGCGCGCGATGTCGGCCAGCCCCAGGCCGGCCGCGGGAGCGATGCGTTCGGCGCTGGCCCTCTCGTATCCGGCGAGCGTGCGGATCTTCTTGTCCCGGGCCTCTTCGAGGGAGGCGAGAGCGGCTTTCGTCTTCTTGATCTGGTCGCGGTCCTTGCGCAGTTCGGCGAGCTTCGCGTTGTAGGCCTTGGCGTCCATCGTCATCCCTGGGTCACATCGGGGTTGCGGGTGGAGACATATGCGATCGGTCCGCCGGAGTCGGAGGCGAGTCGGGAGCCGAGCAGGAGCTGTGCGGTTGCCCGGTCGGTGACGTCCTGGGCGGTGAGGTGGACGGTGGGCCGGGCGAGATCCGTGACATAGCCGGCCAGTACAGCGTCAGGAAAGAGTGTCCGTCCCTCGCTGCTGCTCTCCCACCGGTGCAGGTTCGTCAGGACGGCGACGACGTAACCGGCGACGGTGACCGGCAGGACGCCTCCTGCGGCAACGCTGGGAGCGTCGCAGCGCCACCAGCCGCGCAGGTTCGCCAGCAGCTCCGCGGCCGGCGTGTCGGCGGAGAACCCTTGCTGCCCGGCGCCGGAGGTGGCATGACGAGATTCAGCTCCTCGGATGCGGAGCACGGCGATCTCGGCTACCGGCAAGCAGTGCAGGGCGGCCTTACGCCTAGTACTGAGCGCCTGGACGGCTTCCAGGGGAACCATCACCCGCACTCCCCTGCTGACCACTCCCGGGATCAGGCCCGTCTGCACCAGACGCCGGAAGGTCGTGACTGCGCAGCCGAGTTCCGCAGCGGCTTGGCTTGTCGTCAGAAGCACATCCACCCTCGACCATGCCCGATCAGATATTCGATGACGCTCATACAGTAGCGGGCTGTGGATCGCGGATCCAGTCCGCTAGATCTGAAGGGGCTGCTGGAGGCCTCGGCCGGCGCGGAGCGGGCATCGGTGGCCGCTGAGGAGGCGGCCTCGCAGGCGCTCGCGCAGCGCGATGACTACGAGCGGGATCATCTGACTCCCGCCCGCCAGAAGGCACAGCAGACGGAGAAGGAAGCGTTCGGCCTGAGCCGGGATGTCGCGCAGCTGAAGAAGCAGATCGGCAACGCCGACTGCCTCAAGGCGCTGGCCCGGGCTATCACTGCGGCGAAGGAGCGGATGAAGGCCGCCCAGGTGACCAGGGACACGGCGAAGGCTGCCGCCGAGGTGCACCGTAAGGAGGTCACCGGCCGGCGGGAAGAGTTCTTCCCGCGGCGTCGGCAGCAGATTAGCCCGGCGGTGGAGGCGGCGTTCATCGACCCGGCCGGCTTCACGACCCGGGTCAAGGAGCGCAACGAGGCGGAGAAGTCGTTCGACGGCAGCTCCATGGGCGGTAACCCGAAGGCCGTGACCAACATCGCGCTGCTCCTGGCCCTCAGCGATCTCGGCCGCGTCGATGCTCAGGTCCGCGTGCCGCCGCTGCTGATCACCGACTCGCCGCTGTCGGGCTCGGCTCAGCGGGCCTGCACCAGGAGACGAGCCTGCGCTTGATCGACACGCGACTCAGCCCTGCTTCGTGCAGGGCGCGAAAAGGCGTAGATCCATCCAGCGCTCCGAGTGAAGGATCATCGAGACGGGCCTCTGCAGATCAGTTTGTACGCCGACACACCGACCAGCGGGGCGGCCAAACTCCACGAATGATGGTCCATCCGCCCTGGCCCGTGACAGTCGGCGCCGGCTTCGTCCCTGACCACCGAAGGGGCTGGCCGGGCTCCGGCAAGCACGCTGCTCGCCCGCGAGCTGGGATCTCCGCCCCGGCGGTCGACGACGTCTTCCTGCGCAGGCTCTCGGCCCGCCTCGTCCCCGCCGACACTGAGCCTTTCACCAGTGCCAGGAGGGACAAGGACGTACGGTCCGGGCCCACAGCAACGGAACCCGCCGGCAGCCCCACGAACGCCGCGGGGCGCCGACCGATCGAACGCGACCCTGAGCGTCAACGGGTCAGAGCGAGGTGAGTGCCAGGCTGACGGCGCCTGTGCGGCTGGTGATGCCTGGCCCAACGCAGTCGAGGAGGTTGACCACGGGGCCGGTGTAGACAATGACGGCGGCGTCCCCAGCGAACTTGCCGGCGATGACGGATCCAGTACCGGTGGAGACGACGGAGCCGCCGATCGTGTTGGTCACGAAGTTCAGGGACAGCGTGCTGGTCGACGCGTTGTTCCACGTGATTGTCAGGTTGCCCGCGCCAGCCGCCCCGAGGTTCAGGCACGAGCGCACCGCGGTGAAGGAGGTGATGGTTGTTCCGTTGGTGATCGTGGGGTCGCTGGACACGCAGGCTCCCAGGTTCTGCGTGTCAGTGATGGCGATCGAGGCGGGTGTCAGGGTGACGCCGGGGCTGTAGGTCACGGTGTCCGTCCCCGCCGGGCAGGTCACGTCGGCGACCCCCGCGTGAGCCGGGCCAGCCAGGAGAAGCGGAGTCAGGAGAGTCGGCAGGAGCAGGGCGAGCAGAGTGGCGACCGGGCGGCGTGCGGACATACGGCGTCCTCCGTGGTGCAGGCGGTATGGACTGGGGACCCGGCAGGGGCCGGCCAGTTCGGTCCAATGTGCTCATATCTCTGTCGGCCGCCAAGTGCACCGCCCGTACGAGATGGCTGACTCGTCTGCGCGGGGGCGCATCCGTGACCACCGGCCCCCGCTTCTGCGCGCCCCCTCCTGCTTTAGATGTGCCGAATCCGGGTCTGAGCTTTCAGAACGTCTCTTCCTTGGCGGGTGCCAGGGCGCGCAGAGAGCCCTTTCCATCCCCGCTCTGGGCTGGTCAGGTGAAGGGTGAGGGTGCCACCGGGCGGTTGATGAGCCTGCCTCGCCGAGGCTTGCAGCAGTATTTCCCGGTCCCAGCCGGGGCGGCGACGCAGCCCGCACAGTGTCACTCGGTCGGCTTCTGTTATGCAGCGAGGGGCATCGGCTTTCATGACGGAGTGAAACGGCTCACGGCCGACCGTGAGGAAAGAAGGGATACCCGAGCAATGCCCCGTCCCCTTTTGTCAAAGCGCTGGTTCGGCGGTGCCGCAGTGGCGATGGTGCTGTGCACAACAGTCGCCCCGGGCAGCAGCGCCAATGCCGCTCCGGCCGCCGCTGTCGGCACGACGACGTACGGCCAGCCCGGCGTGTACACACTCATCGTTCCGGCGAGCACCAATCCGCTTCTGACGCGTGTCCGGTTGACGCTCGTCACCGTCGGTGCGGGTGGCGGAGGCGGTTCCAGCGGTTTCAACAGCACCAATCCGCTCTACCGCTCGGGCGGCGGAGGTGGCGGGGGCGGCGGTCTGGCCGTGTGCGAGAAGACGGTCACAGCCTCATCCGCCACCACCCTTCGCATCACCGTGGGTGCAGGCGGCGGCGCAGGTACCACCACCGGCGGACAGGGGGGCGCGAGCGGAAGTGATCCCGATGCGTCCGGCAGGGCAGGAGCGACCCGGACGGAAGGCTTCAGCCGCGGCGGTGGCGGCGGGGCGGGCGGGAGCTCCGTGACGAATCTGACTCCCGGCGGCGGCTACGGCGGGATCCTCGCCAGCTCCGGCGGCGGCGGAGGGGGCGCAAGTGGCTCCGTGCGCGGACTGAGCGAGTCCGGGGGCGGCGCCTGGGGTGGCCTCGGCGGATCGCCGAGAAACGGTTCCGCCGGACGGCCGGACGTCGGAGACGGTCAAGGGACCGATGGCGGTGGTGGTGGAGGCGGTGCGGGAGGTACCTGCGAGTTCACCAACGACGGGCTTACCGCCTATGGGGGCGCGGGCGGCAACGCTGGTACTGCTGGCGGCGGTGGCGGTTCCCCCGCCGGGCTGACTGGTGTGGCGGTGCCTGCCGGCGCCGGCGCCGGCGGGTACGGCGGCACGCAGACCACCCAGACCGCTCCCGTCACCTCTGGAAGTCGTGGCGGAAACGGCTTCGTCTCCGTCACCTGGCTTCCGGTGCCGTAGCGGATCGGGCACCATCTGACCGGGCACTCACGGCGGCAACGATCCGGCAGGGCCCTGTCTGCCGGGAGGCGGCCGAGCCGGCCCTCGGCGGCCTGTGGCCTCGGTGCTAGCTGTATTAATCACGAGCGTTGTTGACACTGGTCTGGTCTTGAGCACGGCGAAGACCTCCGGTGTGGTGGGCGCTGTCTAGGAACTCACCGCACGGAGGTCTTCGTGCCCCACGGTATCGCCCGTCTGGCCGTGATTGGTGGGAGACTGCTGGTCGACCGTGCCCGCTCAGGCCGTCCGGTCGCCCATGTGGCCGCCGGGATGGGCATCTTCCGGGCCACCGCCCACCAATGGATGGGCCGGTGGCGAGGGCGGCCCTGGCCTCCATGACCGGTCCGGCAGGCCGCACACCAGCCCGCACCGGACGTCGTCCGCGGTCGAAGCCCGCGTCTGCGACGTGCGGCACAAGCCGCAAACTCGGTCGCGCCCGCATCGGCCCGGTCCTGGGCCTGTCCGCACTCGACCGTGTGCCGGATCCCGACCTGCCACCGGCTCAACCGGCTGGCCTGGCTCGACCGCCCCACCGGCACGCCGATCCGCCGCGACGAACGCGGCCGGTGAACTCGTCCATGTCCACGTGGAGAAGCTCGGCCGAATCCCGGCGGCCACAAGGTCCTGGGCCGCCAGGCCGGCCGGGTCACTCGCAGCAGCGTGGGCTTCGCCTACATCCACTTTGCAGTCGACGACCACAGCCGCCAAGAACGACGGCTTCGTCTCGCCCGGCCAAAAGTACCGGGCGGACGGCCGAGGATGTTTGCCGTGTTCGAGCGCCGGGAGATCGAGAAGACCGCCAAGTCCCGCCACTCTGATTCATCTGCGGCACGATCTGACGTGCCCTGTTCTCGCCCCTGCTGTTCAGTGTCGACCGCTCCACCGTCGCCGGGCCGCTGGGGAAATATAGTCAATTCTGCCGAGAGGGATGCACGGTCCCCGACCGCTCTGGTCTGCGACTGCGTTCCCTGGCCGACGTGTTCGCCCTATGCCCGGGCCGAGGGCATCGGGCTACGGCTGGACGCCACCGAGAACCAGGTGCGCAGGCCCCTGGCAGACGCCGCGCGTTCGTCTTGGGCGAAACGCGATGGACCGCCGTGGCAGACCACCAGGGCCGCACTCTCTGGACCGATACTCTGCGACCTGGCCGGATGCACGATGCGACCGTCGCACGCAGCGAAGCCATCGCGGTCTGCTGCCGGCATTCTGCCGACGTGGAGGTCCTCCTGGACGGCGCATACCGTTCCTAAACAGTGTCCAGGAGTGACATCGGATGCCAGCTCCCGGAACTGCGCGCATACCAAGCGGTGTTGGATGCGCTGGTTACCCGCGTTCTCGTTGTCCCCGTTCGGGGTCGTGCATCGTGTGCACGTTCCGTGACGGGTGGGCGGGTTCCCTGACGCTCCTGGATGCCCGGTTCGGCCTGGGCGGTCCGATGCCCACGACGATCGCTCTGGTCGTCGTGGGGCGGTGCCGTCCGTCGCCGGATCGGGTGCCCGAGGGCGCGTCGCCCGATCGCGACGCTCGCGGCGTCGTGACGGGACATCTTTCGCTTGTTGCTGGTCAGCGGCTTACGCCAGTGCTGATCGCCCCACATGGAGGTGTAAGCCGGATCGACGGCGACGATCGCCAGGCCCTGCTCGGCGGCCATCGACACCAGACGGGCTTTGAGCTTTCCGGTAGGGATGCCGGAGATCAGCTGACGGAACCGCTTCCTGCGGCCGTGCTTCTCCCGGGTCTTCTCGGCGGTGAAGTCCAGGTTCTCCAGGCCGATCGCCGTCACGCCGCACCGCTTGGCCCAGTGCAGCAGGCGGGTGATGGCGTGGCGGACCTGGGCGTCACGGTGGCCGGCGGTGCCGGTCAGGTCGTAGGGGAAGCGACGCGGGTCGCCGACAGGGTTGCCGTGCCGGTCGAGCAGGTAGGCGGCAAAGTGGTCGGCGTTCGTATCGACGCCGACCATCCCATGGGCACGGGCCGTGTCGAGCGGTACCGTCTTGACCACCGGCTTCTGCCACGACGCGGTCAGGTACCAACGCCCACGCTCGGCGTCGTAGTGGATGCGGTACGCGACCGCCCGGTTCGCCTCGATCCGGTCGGCCCACTCGGCGCCCCGGTGCGCGAACGCCACCTTCGAGGCAAGGACGTACCGGCCGTGCTTGGTATTGGCCAGGTGCGCGAGCGGGGCGGGAAGCTTGATCGACACCTCGCCGTCCGGGCTGACGCGGATGGTCTCGTTACCGAACCTTTTGCCGGACTCCCCGTCGGCGGCGAGGAACCAGCGCTCGGCCTCCCACCGCTGCCGCCACTGTTCCTCGGTCAGCCCGGCCGCGGCGAGGTTGTGCCGGGTGTTCAGCAGACGTCGGCCGCCACGCACCACGTGCACGATCCCGGCCTCACGCTCCGCGCGCGCCACGTCGAGGCGGTGCTCCAGGACCGCCAGACGCCGCGACTTGACGAACCACTCGTGGTGGGACTGGTAGCCGCCGGGGTCCCGCCTGGTTCCCTTCTCCCCGAGAGGTTGGGACAGGCGGTGCATCAGCGTCCGGACCCCGGCTTCCAGACCCTGGATGTACGCGAGCTGGCCGCGCCGCGACAGCGCCCACTGATCATGGCTGGCCTTCGTGATGCTCCCGGCCCAGCGGGACGAGGACGCTGCGGTCAGGCCCTGCTTCCGGGCCGCCCACGATTCGCTGTTGTGCTCGTGGCCCTGGGCGCACCGCAACGCCAGGTCCTGGGACGCCAGTCGCCCCAGGTGCTCACCGGTCAGACGGAGAACCTTCTCGTCGGCCGGGGTGAGCTGCCCCAGGCGGTCGCGTATCGCCACACCGGACGGGCCGAGCGCGACGAACGGCGCGTCGATGGGGCGGAGCTGCTTCTCACTCATCGGCGGCAGCCGCCTCAAGCGCCTTGCGGGCACGGTTCTTCGCCGAGCGGCGCCCGTACAGTCGGGCACAGAACGAGGTCAGGACTTCAACCATGTCCCGCACCGGGTCGTCTTCGACCTCGCCGTCATCGAGCACGACCAGGCGCCGGCCCGTCGCGGACAGGGCGGCCTCGACCAGCTCGACGTTCATCCGGCCCAGCCGGTCCTTGTGCTCGACCACAACCGTGGTCACCTGCGGGTCGGCCAGCAGTCGGCGGGCCTTGGTCCGGGCACCGTTCATGCCCGAGGCGATCTCGGATTCGACACGGACAACCTTGTGTCCGGCCTTCGCCGCCCATGCCGACAGGCGTGCCGTCTGCCGTTCCAGGTCCGCTCTCTGATCGTGAGAGGAGACCCGGGCATACAGACCGACCCCGCCGGTCACGGCGGGTGAGGCGTTCGCGTCGATGTTCACCAGGATCGTGCGCGGCCCCACTCGCTCCGCGGGGACCGGCAACGTGCCCTCACGGAACCAGCGATACGCAGTACGTGGGGCAATCCCCTGTGCGCGTGCCCATTCCGTCAGGTTCAAGGACAAGATCCTACGACACTCATGGACACTTATTCGAGAGCAGTTCTCAACCCCCGCAGGGTTGCCACCAGGTCAACGGGCACTGCCGAGCGTGGCGGACAGCGAATGCTCCCGCGGCTCGGGCTGCTGGTGATGCGGACAGTCCGTGTGACGGCAACACGCATGCCTGCTCCGTCAGCTGCACAGAGGCTCGCCGCCACAACCGGCGCTCCGCGGGCGGGTATGGCATCCGCCCGTCCATCGACTTGCAGCCAGCTCCTCCCTGGGGGGCGAGAGGCTGTCACCGCCGGTGCTGCCGGCAGTCGGGAGAAGGATGCCGCCGGGGGCTGCTGGCATCTTCGAAAGGTCGATGGAGACGGCCTCGACCCCGCCGAGGGCAGCGTTCCTCACCCACCCGACGACGGATACCGTCGGTGTCTCTCCCTGGGATCCACGTGGTTCTTGAGGATGTGCCAGTCCGCTCTCGGGGCCGTGGGGTTCGACGCCAAGGGCGGTGGCTCCGGCATCTTCGTGGCAGTCGTTCGACGCCACGCTCGGCCAGAAGACCTGGCCGAAGAAGCGTTTCGCCACTCCAGGCCGGATTCTGCGGCCGAGTGGACGTCTTCTCTGCGTGCGGGCCGCCACCGAGGCGAGAGGCGGACGTGTTACGGCGCAGATCGGTTCCCCCGCGCCCTCACTTCTTGCATCCACCCCCTCTTTCATAGGCCGAACGGGTGAATATCTCAGAGCCTGTGCACCACTACCACGATTGGCCTCACGAGTGCGGGGGTGCATCGATCTCTGTCCTCATCGATCCGTCACCGGTCTTTTAGCGGCTGAGCTTTGAGCGAGATCGATCAGTTTTTTCAGCTTGTTTTTCGAGTTACTCGTGGGCAAATTTCTTGCATGGCGGGACGGACGGTTCCCGTGAGGTAGAGGGCCGTGCGGGCTGGGCTCAGAGTGGTTGTAGGTTCTCTCGTGTCCAGTCCATTGTCTGACACGCAGAAGGCCCCGAGGTGGGTTGCGTCCACTCTCGGGGCCTGTGCCGATCAAACTGAAAGGAAAGAGCCATGTTCGATCGAAACCGGGGCGGGAATCAGCGGCCCCCGGCTTCCCGTGAAACTACCATTGGGAGCTGGCCTGTTCCACGTCCGGGCGCGATTCGTGCCTGGGATGTAAAGCTGAGGCTGAGCACCCTGGTCGTGCTGGTCATCGCGATCTGGGTGATCTGGGCGGGGGGTGACCCGGCCGCGCTGGGCTGGGGGTTCCTGATGTGTCTGATCGCCGTCGCTGATCGGTCCACCGTCCACCACCTGCGGTTCATTCGCCGCTGAGGCGCAAGCGCGAGGGGTGTCCGGCGCCTTCAAGGATGCCGGGCACCTCTGCGCGTGCGGGACCTGGCGCAGGCCCGCCGTGTTTCCTCATCGCCTCCCTGGCGGGAGGCGGGTTGTTTTCGGGGAGGGACTTTCACAGTGAGCGAATCGCAAGGGGTCGGGCGCTGCGGGTTCTGCGGCCAGAGTTTTCCGCATCGGCCGGGGCCCGGCCGGCGCAGGAGCTACTGTGACAAGCGGTGCCGGCGTCGAGCTCAGCGCGAGCGGGACGGCCACAGGACACCGCCTCCTACCGCTGCGGTCCCCTGGGGCGCCGTGCTAGCGGAGAGCGTCCAGGCTTTGTCCGTGCAGTTGGTGCGGCTCGAGCACGGCCAGGCTTCGCTGGCCGATCTCCTGCTGTGCGCCCATCGCATCGAGCGGGAGGTCAACCGCTACGTGACGGCTGCCGTGCAGGATGCGCGCGGGGTCGGGGCGTCGTGGGACGAGGTGGCGCAGGCGGCCGGGGTGCAGGCCGAGACGGCGCGGCTGAGGTGGAGCACGGCCCGGGTGCAGCGACAGCTGCGCGGGCAGCCGGTGGTCTCGTGGCGGTCAGGGACGGATGGCGGGGACGGTCAGGTGCCCGACGGGTCGGCGGGGCTGCCCGGTCACGCGTTGAGCTCGGCCCTGTCGCATCTGCATCGCCGATCCGGCATGACCATCGGGGATGTGGCGCGCGAAGCGGACCTGTCGGCACCGTATCTGTCCCGGGTCCTGGCCGGAGAGCGTCTTCCGTCGTGGCCGGTCGTCCACATGCTCGCCACGATCCTGTCGGGTGCTCCCTTGGAGTTCCGGTTCTTGTGGGAGGCCGCGCGGGGTGTCACGCTGCCTCCTCGGCGCCCCGTGCGCGAGGCTGCCGCGCTGTTGCGCGCTGCGCTGAGGGGACTGCACTTGGCGGCCGGGAGCCCGGATCCGGCTCGGCTCGCCGAGGGGGCCGTGCTGTCGCCGCGGGTGATCCGTGAAGTTCTGAAGGGGGATCGCATCCCTGACTGGCCGCTGCTCTCCCGGCTTGTCATCCGGCTCGGTGCCCACCCGGCAGCAGTGCGCCCGTTGTGGGAAGAGCTGCACTACGCGTTCTTGGCCTCGCACGACATCTTCCCCCAGGGCGGTGTCTCCGCCGACGGCACGGAGTCGTAACAGGGAGGTAGGCGTCACGGCGCCGGCTCGAAGAAGGCGCTGTGACGGCAGGGCGAGCAGGCCCAGGCGTTACGGCTGCCCCTGCCCCGCTGGCGCGACGATCCTGAACGCGCTGGGGCGCCCTGCCCCTCTCGGTCGAAGCCGGCCTCGGCCGAACGGCACTCCGAGCCTTCGCCGGTGCCTGTTCTGACGCGTGAACGGGCGACGGATATGACGCCCGGCATACGCCGGTGGCCGTCGATCCAACTCGCGAGGTTCGGCGAAGCTCCTTTCGGCACATGCCATTCAAGTATGCCTGACCAAAGAGGCGTGACGGATATGCCTGGGGAGTCCAGGATCGTATTGCTCATTACATGAGAATGTTTTTCTCCTCGGGTGCGAAAATCTTCGGAATCTCTCCACCGTTCCCCCGAACGTGGTCTCCCTGCCTGGCGAAGGCTGCGTCTAGCATTGCCTTCTTGCGCTACTGAAGGCTTGTGGGGGCGAATGAGCGGCGGAGAGAATCGAGTTTCTCGCACCATCGATGTCTCCGTGGCCAGTGTGGCTCGGATGTCCGACTGGCTGCTGGGGGGCGTGGAGAACTACGAGGCCGACCAACGGGCGTGCAGGAGGGTGCTGTCGGTCGCTCCCGAGATCAGCAGGACCGTTCGCGCCGGCAGACGGTTCCTCAAGCGCGCGGTGCACACGCTGGCCACGGAGTACGGAGTGCGTCAATTCATCGAACTGGGCTCGGGGCTGCCCGCGCAGGACAATGTGCATCAGGTGGCCCAGAGAGCGGACCCCCGGTCACGCGTGGTGTACGTCGATGCGGATCCGACGGCCCTCGCGTACGGGCGGACGGTCCTGCAGGAGAACAGCAACACCCTGTTCCTCCACGCGGATGTGCGCGACACCGCCTTCATCCTGGAACACGCCAAGGTACGGCGGTTGATCGACCTGCGTGAACCGACAGCGGTCCTGCTGGTTTCGGTGCTGCACTGCTTGCCGGATGAGGAGGGCCCGGCCGACCTGGTCAGGCGGTGGACCGCACCGCTGGCACCGGGAAGTTTCCTCGCGATCAGCCAACTGGTGTGTTCGGCTTCGGAGGTAGGCGCCAAGGTCACCGCGGTGATGCAGGAAGAGACCCAGGGCCGCTGGGGGCGGGTGCGGCAGGCGGAGCAGGTGAAAAAGTTCTTCAAGGACTTGGACGTACTCTCCCCCGGCCTGGGCGATGTCGCCGCATGGCGTGGCGGTTTGACGGTTGCTACACAGCCGCCCGGGGAGTGTGTCGAGTGGGGTGGTGTCGCTCGTGTACCTCGATGCCGGGTCGGCTGGTGACAGCGCGGTTGGCAGCGCGGGCGCGGTAGTAGCTGATGTAGGCGTCGATGAGATCGATGCTCTCTTGTTTGTCCGCTACAGCCAGGCACGCCTTGTTGAGAACCGATCGGTACTGTGCCACCTGGGCAGGTCTGCTGATGTAGAGAGCGCTGTCGATGAGCTCGACATAGATGAGTTCCTGAGGGCCCCCGTCTCCGAACGTCAGCTGTGTCATCGGCGTGCTGGGCACGGCGCCTGACGAGCGGTCGAACGGAAGGATCACGACGTTGGTCCGGTCGAGTTCCTGAACCCTCTTGAGGTGCTCGAGCTGTTCGACCATGACTTGAGGGCCGCCCGTGGGCTGACAGAGGACTCCCTCGTTGAGCACTGCGGTGACCCGTGGCCGGTTCCCGCGGCGCCTGAGCATGCTCTGGCGCTCCGCTCTCATCCGCACCCGCAGGTCGATCTCTTCCGCTGTGGCGTGGGGCAGGCCGGCCTCGACGACGGCACGGGCGTAGGAGCGGGTCTGCAGGAGGCCGGGGACGACGTTGTTCTCATAGGTCCGGATGGAATCCGCGGATCCCTCCAAGCCGACCAATCGCCGGAACCAGTTGGGAGTGACGTCGGCGTACTTCTCGTACCAGGCGCTGTCCTGGCTGTAGCGCAGCAGGTTGTCGAGTTCCCGGCGGTCCTGCAGCCCGTAGAACGTGGCCAGGTCACGGACGTCGCGTTCCTTGGCCGGGCTCTCTCCTCGTTCGAGGCGGCTGATTTTGGACTGAGATCCGCGGATGGCCGGCGCCACCTGGGCGAGGGTCAGGCCGCGTTGCCTCCGCAGGCTGCGGAGGTAATCGCCCAGAAGCCGCGCTGCGGCCTCGGGCTTCGTGTGCGGCTCTTCCCCTGGGACGGCTTGGGCGGACGGAGTCTCACTCCGGGCGTGCCCGTCGGACATGCGTGCTCCTGTGGACGACCGGCTCTTGCCCGCCAGTTTTCCAGAAACGACACCGCATGTCCGACGGAATGGTCACACCTTTACGCCTCAGCCGACGAGGTGGTCGAACTCACCGTCCTTGGCGCCCTGGAGGAAAGCGCGGACCTCGGCGGTGGTGTAGATCAGGGCCGGCCCCTCGGGGTGGCGCGAGTTGCGCAGAGCCACGGCTCCGCCGGGCAGGGCGGTCGCTTCGACGCAGTTGCCCTCCGCCCCGCTGGCCTGGCTCTTGATCCAGAGTGCGCCCTGGATCCGGTTCGAGGGGACACCGTTGTCGAACTGCATGACTGTCTCCGTTCTCAGTTCAATGACGACCTCCCCACCGCGCAGGACGGTCTTCGAGACCGTCGCGCTCGGACCCCACAGTCAGATGCTCCTGGACGTGCAATCCCATATGCATTTGCATGAGGAGTGGGTTGGTGAGGATCTTATCGGCCGCGCGCGGCGGTGAGTGTCCCCCGAACGAGTGCCTGAGAAGCGGCAGTTAGGACGTTGATGGTTCAAGATGTAGGCGCTTCGTCGCGCACCAGGAGGGATCTCTTCATGGACGTCCATGCCGCCGGCCTCAGACCCGTCGACTGGGGACTCGGGCAAGGGCTCGGTGTACCGCGCTTCGCCGCGCACCGCTTCACTGCAAGCAGCCTGAGCCTGTCCGGCGCCCGACGGTTCACTCACGAGACTCTGACTTCCTGGGGCCTGGAGCGGTGTGCCGACGACGCCACGCTCGTGGCTGCGGAACTGATGACCAACGCAGCGACGCACGCTCTGGCTGCGGAGAGCGACGAGGAAGCCGCGGCGGCCTGGCTGGGACTGAGCTGCACCGACAGGACGGTGACGTGCACGGTCAGCGATCCGAGCGACCAACGCCCCCGGACAACCACACAGGACCCCCTCGCCGAAGGGGGCCGGGGCCTGCGCATCGTCACCGCGCTCAGCGACGACTGGGGCTGCGACGTCCACGCCGACGGCACCGGCAAAGCCGTCTGGGCCCATCTCCAAGCCTGAATCGCACGACTGACCGGCCGCCCCTCCGCTCGGCCCTCGCCCCCCTCGGGCCAACACCTGCAGCCACCCGCAGTGGAACAGCCGGCCGCAGGGACGGACCGCACCGTGCCCCCACAGGCCCGGCGCCGCGCCTGGGTCTACCGCACTCATACAGGCACCATGCCAGCCGGCTCTGACAACGCCTCGACAGCCACCGCCTGGACAGACACCTTCCCAGGCGGCAGATCTGCCCGCTCCGGGTGGATACGGGGGCCGTCGGCAGCGGTCGGATCGGCATTGATGCACGCCTGCGGCTGTGCATCGCAGGCGTCGAGCCAAGTGCCGCATACGGGCTACTGCAGTCTTCGCGTCTCGCCAGGACTTTACTGAGACCCGACGACACTGAGGCATCCACACAGCAGACAGCGAAGACAGGGGCCCCATGCAGTTCATCATGCTGAGACGCACCGATCCGATGCCGCATCGCCCGGGCGCCTACCTGATCATCGACGGTTGGAACGATGGTGGGTTCATCACCACGTTCGACCTCCACATCCGTCTGGCGGACACGCGCCTGCTCCGGATCGGGTACCTGCGTATCGGCCATGTCTCGATGCGTTCCGATGGGACGAGACGGACAGCGGACCTGCTCCCTGATGCGTTCACCGCCCTCAATCACGGGTTCTTCAGCCTGGCTCATGAGGACGACTTCTACGAGGAGCTGCGGAAGCTTCCCGGCGCAGGCATGGGGTACGAGATTCTCCGCGCCCTGAACGACGTCGCGTTCGACTCAAGTTTGGGCAGAACGATCCGATCGCTTGAGGTGTACCAGAAGGCGCTGCTTCGCGGCCGCACGGAGCAGCAGCTGGCCGCGGCGAACCTCATTGCCCGGGGTCTGCGGGCCCGGGTGGTTCCCTTCAGCTGGCATTACACGCCTGAACAGGAAGGACTGCGCCCTGCGCACAGATTCGAGTTCGAGGCGGAGCCGGGGAGCAAGCCTCCCACGAATCTGCACGCGCTGATCGGCCGCAACGGCGTGGGGAAGTCCACGCTGCTGCACCGCCTGGCCGAGGCGGCGACGGAGGGCCGGATCTCGGTGCGCAGCCCTTCCCTCTTCGAGGACAACCAGTTCACCGGTTGCGTCGTCGTCTCGTTCAGTCCCTTCGATCAGCCGTACGATCTGGCATCTACAGCAATGTCGTTCGACTTCGTCGGTCTGCGGCACCCCGATGGGGTGCGGATGAAGACCGAGGCTGAGTGGCGCAAGGAGTTCGTCGACAGTTTCGCCACGGTCCGGATCGGGTCGCGAGGCAGGCGCTGGCGGCAGGCGATCGACACACTCAACTACAGTGCGAGCGGCTTCCTCGACGAGCACATGCCCGTGATCGACGCCATGATCCGGGAAGGCAGCAGCCGCAGGTTCGAAGAGCGGATGGGTGAAGTCTTCGACAGCCTGAGCTCGGGTCATGCGGTGGTGCTGTTGATGGTGACCCGCCTGCTCGAGGTAGTCGGTGAGCGCACCCTGGTCCTGATCGACGAGCCCGAAACGCATCTGCACCCGCCGCTGCTGGCAGCTCTGGCCCGGACCCTGTCCGATCTGCTCAGCGACCGCAACGGCATGGCTGTGATCGCTACCCACTCCCCCGTCGTTCTGCAGGAAGTTCCTGCGTCCTGCGTGTGGTTGATGTCCCGCCACGGCGCCGAGCTCACCGCCCACCGTCCCATCACGGAGACCTACGGCGAGAGCGTCGGAGAGCTGACCTATGAAGCGTTCGGTCTGGAAGTCGACGCGACCGGTTTCCACGCTGCGATCGCACGGGAGGTGGAGCAGGGCGGCACCTACGAAGAGATCGCCGGCAGGTTCACCGGCCTGGGAAGCGAAGCCCGGGCCCTTCTGCGTGCGATGACGTTCGAACGGGCGCGAGGAGCACGCTGATGCTGTGGCCACCCAGGCCCGGATTCTCCGTCCGGGATGTGCTCAACGCCTGCACCCCATGGCTCGACACACAGGACTGGGGCGCAGAACTCCGTGCCCGTCTTCCGGAACTCATAGAACTCGAGGAGCGCTACCGGACAGCGGGAGAAGCCGGCCGGCTGCTGGCGCTGCTCGTCTCTGAGGCCGACTCGCAGAAGAAGGACTCCGACAAGGGACGCTTCCACGCCGTCTACGAGACAGCGATGGTGGACCGGGCGCCGGGCCGGAGGCTCTACGACGCGCTCATGGCCTCCGCAGTGCACAACCTGTGCCCCCTGTGCGGATACCAGCCTGTCGCTCAGATCGATCACCACGCACCGAAGGCCAGTTTCCCTCTGTGGGCGTTGACGCCGCTGAATCTGGTGCCTGCCTGTGGTCCCTGCAATCAGGGCAAGAGCAACAAGCTTGCTCTCGAAGCAGCCAAAGAAGCGTTCCACCCCTACTTCGACGACCTCGGTGAAGAGCGGTGGCTCTTCGCGTACGTCCACCGGGCGAACGGCGGCGTCACGGCCACCTACTTCGTCCAGGCGCCTGATCACTGGCCCGACACCAAGAGCCGGCGCCTGCAGCATCACTTCGTGAGCCACAAGCTCGCCGACCGGTACGCGAAGGCGACATCCAGCCGCCTCTCCAATCGGCGCCGGCGGGACATCCGGCTTCTGACGTCCTCCGGGCCTGAGGAACTGCGGGCCTCGATCTCAGAGGAAGCCGCGAGCGCGGAGGAAGCACACCCCAACGGCATGGAAACCGCGCTCCTTCACGGCCTCGCCGCATGCGACTGGTACCTGAACGGCGGGATGGCAGTGGGCTGACCCGTGGATCTCGCCCCTCATCACCCGCTGAGCCGTACCGCAAATAGGCCGTACCTGTAGCGCTCCGACCGCGTAGGCCGCCCCCTGACCGGATTTGAAGGTGCCAGACGCAGTCGGCGGCGGACTGAGGAAGTGCGGTGCTCCGGCTGCCGCTCTCCATAGTGGCGGGGGGCAGGAGGGGGTCCGGTTTCCCTGTGTCTGTTCCGGCAGCGTGTAATGACGATCTCGGCAACACGGGCTGTCGCAGAGCCAGTCAGCGGGCTCACTGACGGGTACGCCGACACGTGCGAGACCGTCGTGCACTACACGCCAGCACCCTGACGGATAAGCGAGCCGGGGGGACGGCCTGTGCCCCAACAGCAGCCGCGCAGTCGCTGCAAGGCCGGAACTCGCTCTGCATCAGAGGTCTCGTCCCACGCGGCCGTCGCGTACTGACTCGGGGATCCAGCCGCTCCGACCACGAGGCGGCGGCCTCAACGGCTCGCCCCTTCTGCCTCGTGTCGGCGACGGGGCGCGCAGTGGCGCGTGGAGGGCTTGCATAGGTTCATGGGCGTATGCGGGCCCCGGGGGGGAGCCCGCGGCATGCTCCTCGTGCGCCCGCGTGGGCGCGTAGGCGTGCGTTTGACTGCGGGTGCGGGACGGGCATCACCGGGAGCGGCGGCACGATAACCGCTGCGGTCCAGGACCCGGTTCTCCCCGACGCACCTGATCGCCATTACGTGGGCAGCAGGGGTCTACCACTGTCCGATCTCTCATCATCGATCCCAGCGAGGTGCCTTGATGACATCTCCCTCCTCCCCCATCGCCACGGGCCTGCCCTCACCAACGGCTGTTCCCGGACGGAGCATGCCGCGGCATCTGGCATTGATCATGGACGGCAACAGACGATGGGCCCAAGCGCGTGACTGCGCTCCGTCCGCTGCCTACCAGGCCGGCGCTCGCCGAGTGCAGGAGATCGTGGGCCACTGTGACAACTTGGGGATCGCGCACGTCACGGTATGGGCCCTGTCCCGCGACAATCTGACCCGCCCCGCTGACCAGGTCAAAAGCCTGATCAGAATCATCGTGGCAGGGTTGGCGAAGATCGCAGCGGTCGGGCGAAGCCAGGTCCACCCCTTCGGATCGCTGGAATTGCTGGAGCCCGACGTCGCCCAGACCCTGCGGGACATCGCACAGCGCACCTGCGGGGCCCCGGGCACATGTCTGCACGTGGGCATCGCCTACGACGGCCGCCACGAACTGGTTGGGGCGGTGCGATCCCTGCTCGCCGACGTCCAGGCCGGATCAATCGGCGCGGAAAGTGTGACCGCGGAAGCCCTCGGACGGTACTTGTGGTCGGCTGGCCTCCCGGACCTGGAGCTGCTTGTACGCACCTCGGGGGAACAACGGCTTTCCGGGTTCATGCCCTGGCAGGAGACTCAGGCCGAGCTGTACTTCACCGACACCGCCTGGCCCGACTTCGACAGTGGCGCGCTGGACCTCGCTCTGGCGACCTTCGCCGCCCGCACCCGCAGGCTCGGACAGTGAGAGCGCCGCACGACACCCCACACCGCCGAGCACCGCTTCGATCGGCGACCGACGACGGAATAGGAGTTCTCCATGTTGATGCCGCCCCGTTTCTACTACCCGTTTCCGTCCCGCATCCACCCTGGGGGGGAACGGGCCGAGAACGAGCTGATCGACTGGCTCAAGGAACAAGACCTCCTGACGGGGCCTCATTGGGAACAACGCATCCGAAGTGCGGGTTTGGGCCCGTACTTCGCCCGGATCTACCCCGATGCGACCGAGGAGGGCCTGCTCACGGTGACCCTTTGGGCCTGCTGGGTCTACACGATCGACGACGGGGTCTGCAGTCGGACCACACTGGGCTCGGCCCCCGACACCGTCGCCGCCGTCCACATGTGGATCCGCCGGATCCTCGGCGACCCGTGGGAGTACGGCCCACGCCCCGCCCGCGAGGAAATCGCCTCGCGGGCTCCCGGTGCGGCAGACTTCTTGAACGCCCTCCAGGGCGCGACCACAGACATCGCCCGAAGGATCTGGGCACTGTCCACGACCGCACAGTACGGCCGTTGGTGCGCGGAGATGATGGCGTACTTCTTCGGGACCCTGTGGGAGTCGACGACGTGTTCGGCCGATCGCACACCGGGAGTCGAGGAGTACCTGACCGGCCGCGGACTGAACTGCGCCGGATTCCCCACCCACGCCCTCGTCGACGTCGCCGCCGGCTACGAGATCTCCGCTGATGAGTACTACGCCCCCGACCTGGTCCGCCTCAACAACGTGGCGTCTCGAATCCACGGCATCACCAATGACGTCTTCTCGTACGGCATCGAGCACGAACTCGACGACGAATTCTCCAACTTCGTGGCCGTCCTTATGAGGCAGAGAGGGCTGAGCGCACAGCAAGCCGTCGAGGAAGCCGTCAGGATCAACAACGGCATGGTCGCCGAAGCGGTGGTGCTGGGGGAACGGATCATGACCAACGCATCGCCCAACGTGTGCAGCTTCGTGCAAGGCATCCATCAGGCCATCCGCGGAAACTACGACTGGCACCTGATCACAGAGCGCCATCGAGTCCACGATTTCTACGACCTCTCCCAACTCCTCAAGGTTGGCGAACAGTCCGAACCCATTCGACCGGGAGCACATTGAGGTTGTTGCTTCCTCAAGTGGTCCGCACGCCGAACGCAACGGGGACCGACCGGTGCGCCGGATCGGCTACGGCCAAACGCCACGCGGATCTCGACGACGCTGCACGAGCGCACCACCCTCCCTCCGGTGCCAGTCGGGGGCATCGCACCAACGCACGACGGTCCGGACGCGCTCTCGGCCGGCCGTGCCGAGTCAGTCGGCGGCTCGGCCAAGCGCCCGATCGCACGCCGTACCCTCGGCGTGCTCATTGGATTTTGTCATGCGAGCCCAACGGCCGCTGCAGACAAACGGGTTGAGTTTCGGAAAGTAACGCTCCGGCCTCAGCGTCCGAGGTGTCAGGGAGCGGCCAGGCCCCGCCGCCGATCCGTTGAACGAGGTACCCATCGGGCCTCACTTCGACTGCCGCCCTGGATGGCCCCGGCGCCTCGTCGGGCAATCTGCCCGAGGGGCTCGTTGTCCTCGAGTGGCATGGAGACGAGGCCGTGCGTGGTAGCGGTGATCTGGCTCATCGCTCCCTTACTCGGGGCTGTACCTGTCGACGGGTCAGGTGCGCGGCTTCAGTGTGATCAGGCGTACGGGCTGGCCGTCGAGGAAGTACTCGTCGATCTCGGCGTCGGCGGTGTCTTCGTCGTGCTCGCCGGTCTGCAGCAGGCCCAGGGTGATGTGGAAGTCGCGCAGCGCGCCCCTAATCCGCGCGGGCAGGGAAGAGTAGTCGGGGGTCTCCTGCGGATCCGCTGCGGGGATCAGCCGCGCCTCGCGCGGCGCGTCGATACCGGTCACCGAAACGTCGGCGGCGAAGGCGAGGTTGGCCTCCTTGAGGGCCTTTCGGGCCTTGTCCGCCAGGGCGACGGCGGACAGGTACTGGGTCACCTGGTCCCGGCTGAAGGCCGGTGCGACCGTCCGGGCGATCTCCTTGGCGGGTGTGCCGGCACGGAACTCCCGCGTGATCGCGTCGATCAGCGCACGCTTCTCGCCCAGGAAGTTGTCGAGTTCGGTTCGAATGTCCATGGGCGGGACCCTAACCGACTGGACTGAATTCAGTCCAGTCGTTATTCAGTCCCCCCTTCTGGGTGGGACGGCTGCCCGACGCCGGCCGACGCCAGAGAAACCGATCGTGAACGCCGGAGCCGCCGGTGGCGTTTCAGGTCACAGGCGCAGGCGAACCGGCCGTCGGGCAGCTTCCGCAATCAGCCACCATCAACGAGCCCGACCGGCTTTCCGCGCAGAGGTTCCGCCTTCCTCTTCGCACCGACGTCCACGCCCTTGCCGCGGCATACCTCCGGCGGCCTGCCGCACGGCAGCAAGGATGCGCCGGCAGTCCGATGGAAGCATGGCCTCCTCCTTGCCTGGCTCGCGGTGCGGAATCAGCATCACCGCCGGCCGCCCACCGCCACAGCCGAGGCGCGCCAGCTCATAGAACCCGGCCCTGCTCACCTTCAACCGGGCCGCAGCAGGCGTCGCCGAGGTGAACATTGCTGCCGCGCAAGTTGCGCTTGCGGCCGAACCACTCCCATGGGTGTGCGTCTTTCCGGCCCTGAGCGGCCCAAGTGCCGCGTCGCCTCCGCCTCTGCGATCCCCTGCCTGCGCCTGCCTGGCGTAGGGGCGCCTCGCGGGCCCCGGCAGGGAAAGCGCTCTGGGTGGTGGCTGCGCGGGAGCGGAGGCGAGGAGTCATCCTCGGCGTCGGCTGCGGATCCTGTGGATCTTCCGAAAGAGCAGCGCGAAGCCGTATCCAACGGCATTGGCCAGGATGAGCGCGGCGGCGATCGTCCATACCTGCTGCATGATGATCCTTTCGTCCTGCTCTAGGGGAGCGGGCGCTTCTGCTGGATCTTTATCCCGCGCGTTGGAGTAGCTGGGCGGCTGAATCGCCCGAGGTTGCCGGTGATCTTGGGCGCGGCAGTGTAGCGGGCGTAGTCGGCAGAATCCGACACTCCGGTGGAGGCACTCTTGTAGAGGTACGACTTGCTGCTGTGATGGTCAGTCTCGTCGCTGGCGTGGTCCCAATACCTCTGTGTGCAGGACATGCACTTGGACGCCTGGACGCAGTGGCCGGCGTTCACCTGCGTCCCGAGCTCGACGTACACCTTGTGGTCATCGGCGTTCGACAGCTTGCTGTAGGTGCTCGCGAGGGAACGGGTGCCGTTGGAGCTGTTGTATACCTTCCACGTATCGTAGGCGTAGCCGGTGACCTTCAGCGGGTTCGAGCTGTCATTCCACGTACGAACGGTGTTGAGCGCCTGTGCCGTGGCCGGCACCGCCCCCAGCGCGATGACGGCGATCACGCTGGCGCTGACAGCGCGTTTGAGCATGCTGGAGTGCTTTGTCGGATGCAGATCCCCCGTAAGAATTGGTCATTTCCTGTGTGCGATCGACAGGGGCAGTCGACATCCTGCCGACCTCGCTGACTCGATGAAGCTACCGAGCAGGCCCGACGGAGCACACGATTCCACGTGTTGTCTGAGGTAGATCTGAGCAACCTCCACCACGCAAGGACGCCATAGGTGAGGGCTGTTAGAGGGTTATAGCATCCGGGCGGCAAGACCGTCCGAGAGAAGTGGCGTCTGGCGCGTGAGCGAGGTATCGCGCAGTGCTGTCACTCCGCCTATGGAGAAAGCCCGGCAACGCGACTGCTGATCCTGACATCCTGCGTCCGCTCGACGGGGGGGCCGCACCGCCGAGCGTCGTGCACACCGCTGCATGGTCCCACAATAAGCCGTGTGATCTCGTGCGGGGGCATCGAGTTGTTCGTACGTCTCCCCGTAGCTAACTGGCCCTTTTCAGCCGCGCAGCAACCATCCGCCGCGGTAGACAACTCGTCCGCCTCGCCGCCACGGGACACTGTGATCATCAGTTCGGCACCGGGTCCGGGTACCTTGACCATCCTGTCTACGACCATGGATCCCGGACAACACCCTCGTGTCACAGCAGTGCGGGAAGCGAGGGGCCGCGCCGGTAGTCTCCTCGCGTCATACTGGCTGCATGTCCACGTCGCTTCGCCCTCCGGCACAACGCCCTTGCGAGAGCTGCCCCTATCGGCGCGATGTGCCCGCGGGAATCTGGGCCGATGAGGAGTACGCGAAGCTCCGCCGCTACGACGCAGCCACCCCCGACCAGCCCACAGGATTGTTCCAGTGCCATCAGACCGATGCCGACAGCGCCGTCCGGCGGATCTGCGGCGGCTGGGCTGGGTGTCACGCGGCTGAGGATCTTCTCGCACTGAGGCTGGGGGTGCTCGACGGCACCATCACCGCCTCTACATACCGAGCCGTGGTCGAGTACGTCTCCCCCGTTCCCTTGTTCTCCTCAGGTCGCGAAGCTGCGGCCCACGGCCAGGCGGGCATTGAGGCGCCGGCCGAGGGCGCCCGCCGCCTGATCACTAAGATCGCCCGAACGCGCCAGGACCTCATGCCGTAAGACCTCTCGTTCCATGGGCAGATCCACTCGGCGTCGATCGCATTCCTTCGCACCGTGACCGCCGGGCAACCCCGAGCCGCTGCGCAAGACCGGCACCTTGGTTGACGTCGGCATGTTCACGTCTAATTCCTCGCCGATCCTGATGGCGGGTCCGTCCTCACCACCCGCCACAGGCGCCACAGAGTTCGAAGCGGCAAGCACATTGCCCTCTCCCGTGTCCCCGCGCCCAGCGGGAGGGCGTATCGCCAACCACACCCGAGCCGTCCAATGCGCGCCGGACCTGCATCGCAGGTCCGGCACCAACGCCTCGGCCACAAGCCGGCTCTGAGCTTGTTCCGTTTTGACGGACACCATCGGTGTGGTGGTCAGGCCGCTCTACCTTCTTGAACGGGTTGATCGAGCCATTCGTAAAGTTGGGTCGCCCAGGGGTGCTGGGTGTGGCTATCAGGCTGCTGCCGTCTCATGGCTGCCCTCGCTTCGCCGCCCGGCACCCCACGACGACTCGGCCGCCGATTAGGAAGTGCGAACAAGTGGCTGAGTAGAGCAATGCCGGCGAGGTCGTCCGTGGCACGAACAGAATGAACACGCACCTCAGGAGCACGATGAGCCGGATATGGGCGGGGATCGACAGCGGCAAGGGGCACCATCACGGCCTCGCCCTGGACGCGGACGGCAAGACGCTGCTGTCGCGGCGGGTCGCGAACGACAAGCCCGAGCTGGTGAAGCTGATCGGTGACGTCCTGGAGTCGGCCGACGGACGGCAGGTCACCTGGGCCATCGATATGACCGGCGGTGAGCCCGCGCTGCTGCTGGCCCTGCTGATCAATCACGGCCAGGAAGTCCTCTACGTGCCCGGCCGGCTGGTCAACCGGGCTTCCGACGGCTACCGCGGCGAGGGCAAGACCGATGCTCGCGACGCCTACGTGATCGCCGACCAGGCCAGGATGCGCCGCGACCTGCGGCCCATCCGCCCCGGCGACGAGGCCGCCGTCGAGCTGAAGCTGCTGGCCGGACGGCGGTCCGACCTGGTCGAGGACCGCACCCGCAGCGTCAACCGCCTGCGCGGCACCCTGCTGGGCATGTTCCCGGCCCTGGAGAGGGCCCTGGAGGTCACCAACACGGGGCCGCTGCGACTCCTGACGGGCTACCAGAGTCCGGCCGCAATCCGCCGCGCCGGAGTCACGAGACTGGCGAAGTGGCCCGCCAACCGCAAGGTCCGCAATGCCAGGGCCCTGGCCGAGGCTGCGGTCGAGGCGGCCGAGCGGCAGCACACGGCCGTCCCCGGGGAGAAGACCATCGCGAAGCTGGTCCACACCCTGGCCGAGGAGGTGATGGCCCTCAACGAGCAGATCGCCGAGATGGACAAACTCATCGAGGGTCGGTTTCGCGAGCACGAACTCGCCGACATCGTCCTGAGCGTTCCCGGCATCGGCGCGATCCTCGGCGCCGAGTTCCTTGCCGCCGTCGGCGGCGGCCTGGGCGAGTTCGACTCCCCGGACGCCTTGGCGGCCTTCGCCGGCGTCGCCCCGGCACCCCGCGACTCGGGCAAGGTCAGCGGCAACCTTCACCGGCCGGTCACCTACCACCGAAGGCTCCAGCGCGTCTTCTACACCTCCGCGCTGGTCAGCGTCCGATGCGACCCGAACTCGCGGAAGTCTACGACCGCAAACGAGCCGAGGGGAAGAAGCACGTCCAAGCCGTGCTCGCCCTGGCCCGCCGACGTGTCAACGTCCTGTGGGCTCTGATTCGTGACCGGCGGTGCTGCGAAGTGACACCGCCGGTGACCGCGGCCGCTTGACAAAAGCATTAGGAAGCTCTATGACACAGACGGCTGGGTGCCAAGCTGGGGCGAGGGCCCCCATGACGGCCTGCGCCACGCGACCGGATCACTGCGGCAATGGTTGTGGACCTGGGCCAATGGCGTCGATGTCTGGGCCGAAGCACTCAGCCTCCCGTAACCGGTACACAGAGCTGCACTCGGCTCCGCTCAGCAACCTCGTCATTCTGAAACGATCAGTAAGCAGCCGTGGGGCGCTGTGTTCTGCCGGCAGTACGCGGCAAACCCGGCCCACGGTGCTCACGCCGGTGTCGCCGGGGACGATGCGAGCGATGGCGGCGGACAGCAGCCTTGTCTTTGTGGGGTGTTCGGGTGCAGGTGTGCCGGGCACTCAAGTTGTCAGGCCTGTCAGCCTGGAGAGGTGTGGAGGGTGAGGCCAGCCTGGTTGACTCCCCGCCCGAACGGGGGTGTTCCGCTCACGTTCTCCGGTGACGGTAACGTCCTGAAGTGGTCGCGCGGCATGCGGAGAATTTCTAGTTCATCGCGTCGATGGCTTCGAGGTGGGCAAGAAAGGTGGCCGCGACGCGGGGGCGGGGAGCGTCAGGGACGAGTGCGTCAGGGAGATCGATCTCCAGTCCCCATTCGGTATTAAACGAGACGCTGGTGCCGGTGGGAACGATGCTGTTTCGCAGCCACTGTACGAAGGCTGCCGCTGCTTGTGCGGTGGCGTCCTCGAGAGTGATCCCTTCAGGGGCCAGCTTGGCCATTCCTTCCAGCGTCTCGTCTCCGAGAGTGATGCCGAAGTGCATGACCGACCCGGGAACCGGCCCTTGGTCACCTTCGTCGACACGGATGAACTCGTCCGGGTTCCGCTCACGCAGCTTGCTGGTCACCAGGTCGTAGGTAAGGTTCCATGTGGAGCCCTCGGCGGGGCCGAAGACGTACATGGTTCGCAGTACGGCCAGTTCGGACTCGTCCACGCGATGGCTCCTTCGTCGTGCAGTGCGGTGCTGTCGTGGGTCAGGGTACGTAGCGGGCGTAGCCGCGGACGCCGTAGGCGGCCATCATCACGCGCCAGTAGGCGACGGAGTCGGCGTGGTTGGTGACGGTCTCCACACCGCGCATCTCTTTGTTGCGCGGGTCGTTGAGTGCGGCGTTGTACTTGATGAGCTCTTTGCGGTCCTTCTCGTAGAGGAAGTCTTTCTTGCCTGTCTGGTGGGCGGTGCGGAGTTCGTCGAGGGTGCGGTAGCAGGGCTTGTTGGGGTTTCTGACGTACTTGGCCTCGATGGCCATGCCGTCGCTGTCGCGGAAGCCGTCGACCATGAGTGTGCTGTTGGCGCTGATGCCCTGGGGAATCGGTACCTCGTACTCGGGGTATCCGGCGACTCTTCTCTGGTAGGCGACGTCGGCCGGCATGCCGCCGGAGATGTCGCCGGGGCGCAAGCCGTTCAGCCAGGTCTGGAAGTTCTGCTGCTCGGGCGGGGTGAGGGGTGGGAAGCGGGGGTTGTGGGGTGTGGGTGGGGCGATGGGCTGGACGCGGGGGCCGTTCGCGGGGTTGTAGGCGACGGGCACCAGGAGGGGCACGCGGATCAGAGGGGCGAGGAGAGGCGGTACGGACGGCAGGGGCAGGAATCCGCCGGTGTCGGGCTGGGGCATCGGGACTTTGGCCTGCGCGCTGTCGAGTGCGGGCGGGACGTAGCCCAGGCGGGCGATGCGCATGTCGCCGGTGACGAGTTCGTGCAGTCCGCCGTCGTGTCCTTCTCCGCCGAACATCGGTCGTTCCCAGATGGCGAGCGGTTCGCCGAAGAGGGGGTTCGTCTCTTCCGGGATGCGTTTGAGGGCGGTGTCGATGTGGTCCGCGTATGCGTCGCAGGCGTTGGCGATCATCCGGCAGGCGGAGGGGAGGTTCGCCATCAGGGTCTCGTCCTCGCCGACCTCCGAGGGGGGTGGGGTCTTGCCGACGAAGGCGATGAAGAAGGTCTGGACGGCCGCGGCAGTGTCGCCGAGCTGTTGGGCGGATGCGGTGCGCCATGCGCTCTCGCAGTCCCAGTAGGCGTCGCCCAGGATGCCGGCCGCCGTCCGCCAGGCGGTGGCGGTCTTGCGGAGCTTGTCTCGCTGGCCGTGGAAGCGGGAGCTGAGCAGGTACTGGTCGCTCCAGCTGGTCTCGCCGACGACTTCGGGCAGGTCCTCAGCGTTGTGGCTGGCGCGGGGGTTGCAGTCCGGTTTCGCCGGCTGGGCCCCGATGTCCGGTGCCACGCTTTGGCCGAGCAGAGACGCGGCGACCGCGCTCTCCTGCTTGAGGAATTCCTCGGTCGCCTTCAGCATGGCGCCCGCACCGTTCGCCATCACCTGGTGAGCCAGTCCGGATGCTTCGAAGACGGTCTTCACGGCCGGCTTGTACACCGCGGCGAAGGCGCGGCCCGCAGCGTCGTCCCCTGCCATCCCCCCGTGGGCGCTGAGCTCGGTGAACAGCAGGCCGACCATGTCGTAGATCAGGTCTCGAAGCCGCACCAGGGACCATGAGGCGTTGATGTAGTTGCCCGCCTTGTGCTGAAGATCCACCACTCCCCCGATTCCGTGGTCTCACCGGACTGCCCATAGACCGTACAGGCCGGCCCGGGGTGCTGGAGCACTGGTATGCGGCCTTCAGGCACAACGGTAAAAAGGCTGCCTTTCGCACCGCTGCCGGACGCCTCGCCTGCTGTCCGCCCGTGGCCGTATCTAATCGGTGGCCACTCTGAAGATCCTCAGTAGTAGAACTCGAGGTAGTCGACTCTTTCGATGGTGACGCTTTCGGTCATGCCTGATGGCCTGTTGCGGTGGAAGTAGCAGGTGCCGAGCGCGGTGCTGAGGATCTGCAGGAGCCGGGTTTCCGGTTCGTTGCGGTGTCGGGCTTCGAAGAGGCGTTCCGGGTACGGGGCGTCGAGGCCCAGGGTGAGCATCCGCAGGCGGGGGTCGTCGCTTGATCCGCCGGCTGCGGTGAAGCCGAGCCACGCGCGGAAGCTGACCATGACGTGTCCGTTGTTCTCCAGGATGGTGCGGTGGGCCTTGCGGCGGATGCGCGGCTGCCACAGACGTAGGACTTCTCTCTCTATGGCGTCGTGCAGGGGGTGTGTCTCTGCTTGAGGGGGTCTGCGGGTGATGGCTTCGAGGCTGGCGGTTGTGGTGCCGAGGTGCGCTGCGAGTGCGCTTCGGCCGCCGGTGTGGTGGCGCAGGAGGTAGTTAAGTCTGGCTCGCGGGGCTCGGGGCGGGTTGCGGGTCCAGTGGCGGGAGTCGGCTCTGTCGAGAGCTTCTTGAACGGTGTCCGCGTGGAGTCTGAGGGGTGGCATGGTGGCCTTACGTCACGGTTGTCGACGAGGGGATGCGGGTGCGGGGCGATGCGGGTGCGGGGCCTTTGCCCCGGAGGGTGGAGCTGGTCCGCGGCGAGAGCGTCGCGTCCTTTCTGTGGCGGCTGGCGGAGCGCAATGGGATGACGTGGGAGGCGCTGGTCGGGCGGATCGGTGGGCCGCGGTCGCTGGCGCCGGCGGATGCGGAGTTCGAGGAGGTGCGTTTGGGACCGGTGGCCCAGCGCCTCGTGGCGGTGGCTTGTGGTCGTTCGGTGGTGGAGTTGGAGCGTGCGTTGCCCTCGTGGTCGCAGGGGCGTATCGGTGCCCGGGCGCGTCAGCAGGTGCGGGTTGAGGCGTGGCCTGAGGGTGAGCGGCCGGTGCAGGCGTGCGCGTTGTGTGTGGCGGGGCTGAGTGGACGCCCTGTGTGGCGGGTTCACGGTGAGCAGTGGGCTGTCTGTGTGCGGCATGGGCGGTGGATGGGGGACGGCGGGCGGGCGCAGAGCGGGCTTGAGGGGCTGGCTGAGGTTGTGGGGGCGCATGAGCGCAGGGTCCGGCTGGAGCGGCGGGCGGGGCTCTACGGGCGGGCGCTGGTGGCTGATGCGATGCAGGTGGCGGTGTATTGGTGGCAGTGTCGGCAGATGGGTTCGAAGGGGGTGTGGCGGCGCCGGCAGGACATTCTGGGGGTGGACCGGTCGGCGTTGTGGGCGGTGGGTCTGGTGGTGTATCCGGAGGCTGTGGTGGTGGCGGAGTGCATGGCGGTCAGGGAGCGGCAGCGGGCGGTGGGGCGGAGTTTCGCGGGAGGCCCTGCTGGTTGGACGACGCGTCGCTGGACGGAGTGGGTGGGTGAGCGTCTGGGGATGGGTGGGGAGATGGCTGAGGGTGGTCATCGTGCTCTGGAGGCGTGGCTGATGGCGCATCGCAACACGGTTCCGGTGGTGCGGCGGCTTGCTGAGGATGTGCGGCCGGCGGCGCGCAGTGTGCCGATGGAGTTGCTGGATCCGCATCGTGTGGTTCCTCTGGGCGGGCCGCTGGAGCGGGTGTCTTGTCTGCCTTGGAGGCTGGGATCTGCGATGACGAGTACGGGGTTGCGCGCGCCGCTCTGAGGCTGGGGGTGTTGCCTGCGGGGCGGGGTCAGGTGTTCTTGATGTGCCGGGCGGGGCTGAGGTTCTGGTCGTGCTGCTGGAGGTACCAGGTCATGGGCTGGGTTCCTTCCTGTTTGGCGTAGCCGGGGTTGACGCCGAGGTGGAAGTGGCCGGGGAGTTTGCTGCCGTCGGGGGTTGAGGGGACGACGTCGAGCGCTGTGGGGTGGTGTGCTGGGTAGACGACGCAGTCGGTGAGGACGGCGAGCGGGTAGCGGCCTGTGAGGTCGGCGAGTTTGCGCATCTTGCGGTGCGTGAGGGTGCGGGCCTTGGCGATGACGGCGGCGCGGATGTCGGGTCGCCATGTCGGAGTGTCCAGGGCGGCCCAGCGCTGGTAGGGGGCGGTGATGCCGCGCGGGCCTTCGCGTAGTTTTCCGATGCCGCCTTTTCCGGTGGCTTTGATGGCCTTGAGCAGTCCGAGAAGTTCCGGTCCGGCGTCGGGCAGGTTCTGCATGGCGTGGAGGAAGGCTTGTGGCGTCATGTTCTCGTGGACGCCGGCATCGGCCATGGTCTGCATGTAGGCGCTGCGCAGGCGTTTGTACCAGGGGGCGAGGTAGAGGCCCTTGTCGTCTCGCAGGTACGCCTCCAGGGGATTGACCTCGAGGCCGAGTTCATTTGCGGCGTAGGCGAGTGTGGGGGTGGTGTACCAGGCGGGCCCTGCGGGCGGCAGGCCATGGGATGTGAAGACGGATGGCAGGCGCGGGTCATGGGGGACTTGGGAGAAGTCGCACAGCCACGCGCCTGGGATCTTGTGGTTGAACGGAGGGTTGACCGTGTGGCGGGGTGGTGCGTTGAGGCCCACTTCCAGGCTGGAGGCGGCTGCTACGAAGGCGAGGTTGATGTCGATGCCGACGACGTGGGGATAGGCCGTGACCTCGTGGTCGGTGGGGGGCCGGTTCCAGTCCCAGGCTTCCTCGTTCATCGTGTCTTCGGGCCGTCGGCCTTGGGCGAGGGGGTGGGCGTCGTGGGCCTCGGGCGGTGCTGGTTCGAGGGGCGTGAGGAGTGCGTTGGCATTCTCGGCACGGACCTGGCGGCGCGCTGCTGGTGAGTAATCTCCGCGTGTGGGGGGGCGCAGTGCTGTCATGAGGGCCTGGCCGCACACTGCTGTGGAACCAGTGGGTGTGATGACGCGGTCGGCGTAGGTCCCGAGGAGCGCGGCGAGCGGGCCGGGCCTCAGGTCAGGCAGGTTCCAGCCGTCTCGGTCGGAGAGGGCTCCCCATCCGGTCAGGGCCAGCTGAACGCAGGATCGTTTGCCGTCTTTGATGGGCAGGTAGACGCGTGCCCAGGGGCCGAACCCGCTGCGGGTGAAATGGAATCCGGCTTCACGCAGGCGGCTGAGCTCTGGGTGGCTGGCGGGCAGTCTCAGCTGGTTACGGTCGGTCAGAGCAGGGGGTAACCCCAGGTAGTGCATGGCCGGCGGGGTCAGGACGAGGAGCGGATCGGCATGGTCCCTGACGTTTTTGTGCAGGCGGGGGCTTCCGATTCCCGCGTTGAGCGCCCACTGGACCAGGCCGAGGAGATGGTCTGCCTCGGTATCGGCCCGGGTCTGGTCGGCGAAGTACGCGACAAGGTCTTCGTCCGCCTGGTCGATGACGGCGAGCGGTCCTCGGGGGAACAAGGAGGGTGGCGGCGCTTTTCTTGAGGTGGCCGCGGGGCGGGAGGCTCGGCGGGGCGGGGGCGGGGGCGTGGAGGGCGCGGGCGGAGGTGTGCTGCCGGCTGTGTCTTGCGGCTGGTGGGGGTGTGCGGCAATGGCCTGCAGGCCGCTGAGGAGGCGGGCGTAGGCGGCTCGTTGCATTCCTTGGGGTTCGCGGCTGCCGGTCTCCCATTCCTCGACCTGTTGGGGGTCGCATTGCAGGGCGTGGGCCAGTTGGGTCAGGGAGAGGTTGGCGCTGTTTCTGAGGCGGACGCGTTCGGGGTGGTCGGGCAGCGGGGTCTTGAGGGATTCGAGGAGGGCGTCGACGCGGGAGAACAAGGCGTCTTCAGGGTGGTTTCGCACAGCACTGGAATCTTTCAGGTGTGTCTAGTCGGCACGCGAGTTCGCGCCATCATTGAAATGCCTGGACAGTGCGACGGATCAGGCGAGGAAGCGTGGGGACCGGCTCTTTCGCTGTGAGGTTCCGGCCGGTCAACTCTGATGTTTTTGACGGGATTTACTCGGCTACGAGGAGCCACTGCCTCAGTGTTCGGGTATCGCGTGAGGGTTCGTCCGGTGTGGGGTGAGCGGGAGGCGCGGGGAAGGGGCGGCAGGGGTGTCGCGGGGTTTGCAGGTCGTTCGTCGTGACGAGCGGGGACGGGAGGTCACGAGGCCTGTCGTGCAGGCGGCGGGCATCGAGATGGTGGGCGGGGAGCCGGTGTGGGTTCCGCGGCGGCATCCGTCCGAGCGGAGCATTGTCACGTACTGGTGGTCGGCGACGACCGGCGGGCATGTGGGGTGCCGGTCGCTGGACCGGCTGTCGGTGGCGATGCTGCTGGATTTCCATCCGAATGTTGTGGAGTTCTCGGCGTGGACGGCGCGTCTGCAGTGGCGTGAGCGGGGTCGTGTCCGGTCCCTTGTGCCGGACTTTTTCGTGCGTACGCAGGCGGGTGAGACGGTGGTGGTGGCCTGTCCTCCGGCGAAGGGGCCCAGCAGCAGGTGGCTGCGGCAGCAGGAGGTGCTGCGGGAGGCCTGCTCCGAGGCGGGGTGGCGACTGGGGTCTCCCCGGCTGCCTCAGCCTGTCGCCTTGGCGAACTTGCGCTGGGTCTCTCGCTACCGGCATCCCCGCATGGGCGATGCGGGGATGGAGCGGGCGCTGCTCGATGCGTTCGTCAGGCCGTCCGGGCTGCTGAAGGGGGTCGAGAACTCAGGGCTGCCGGTGCTGGAGGCGCTGCCTCGTCTGTATCACCTGATGTGGCGCCGTCGGCTGAGGATGGACTGGAGTGTTCCGCTGGGGCCGGCGACGGTGATTCGCCGGGGCGGGGGCGCCATGCCGTCGATGCGGCCGTTCGAGTTCGGAAAGCCGTCATGATGGGCCGGGCGGCTGTTTCCGGAGCGGTGTCGCGTGGGCATCATGGTCTGCTGTCGTGCGGGGACATGGTGCGCTGGCGGGGCGAGCGGTACTCGGTGGTGGTGCTGGACGGGGTGATGGTGCATCTGGCGCCGCGGCCGGGAAGCGGGCTGCCTTTGGTGGTTGTTCCGGTCGGGCTTTTGGCTTCGGCCCGTGACTTCGCTGTCCTGGACACTGAGGGCCGGCCGGTGGAGCACCCCCCGATTGCTGATTTCGGTTTGATGGAGGGAATCAGTGCCGAGGCCGAACGCGAGGCCCGTATCTGGGAGCGGCATGTCGTGGAGGTGGCGACCGGGCTGTTGCCCGGGCAGGCTGAGGACGCCACGCCTCGGCCGGGGTACGCGCCGGATGAGTTCACGCTGATCGAGCGGTACAGGACGAAGGCGGCCGAGCTCAATGCGGTGCTGGACTTCGACGTGTCGTGGCACACCGTTCAGCGCAAGCGTCTGCAGTACGAGAAGAGCGGTGTGTGGGGGCTGGTCGACAAGCGGCGCACCCGGATGCCGTCGCTGTACGGGCGGTGCGATCCGCGTGTGGTCGATGTGCTGTGGCAGCTGGTCCGGGAGCGTGAGGGCAAGGTTGCGATCACCGGGTCGGCGCTGTTCACGCTGGTGCGCCGCACGGTACGCCGCGAATTCGGGGCCGCGCTGAAAGTTCCGCCGGATACCACGCTGTACAAGCTGCTGGACCGGATCGGGATCAAGGTGACGGACCTGCGGTCCGCCTCGCGTCGGAGGCCGGGTGCGGGCAACACGCCCGCGCCGCCATACGGGACGTCGACCGCGGTGGCACCGGGTGAGCTGGTGCAGGTCGATTCCACGGAACTGGACGTGAAGGTTCTGGGTGATGACGGCCTGGCGACATCGGTCGAGCTGACGGTGATGGTGGATGTCGCCACCCGCTGCATTCTGGCGGCGGTCCTGCGCCCCAAGACCTCCCGGCACCGCCGGGCGCGCAAAGGCTCGCAGCGTCTGGGGCTGATTGCCTCGCCCAAGAGCCCGGGGCGTGCCACGAAGGCAGTGGACGCCACTTTGCTGCTGGCGCAGTGCCTGGTTCCGCTGCCGATGCGGCCGGGCTTCTCTCCAGCCGCGCACGCTTCCGCGTCTGACCTTCCCTACGAGGAGTTGGTGGCGGCGGACGAACGCATGTTGCGGGCGGCGAGCCGGCCGGTGATCTTTCCGGATCTGATCGTCATCGACCACGGTTCGGTGTTCACGGGAACGGCGTTCTTCGACGCCTGCGCCTACCTGGGTATCTCGGTGCGCCCCTCCCGCGTCCGCACGCCGACGGACAAGGCGATCGTCGAGCGGACGAACGGTTCGATCAAGTCGCTGTTCAGTCAGTACGTGAACACCTACACCGGCAACAGGCCCGGATACCGGGCGAAGACCGTCGACGGAGAGATGCTGTTCACGCTTGCGCAGCTCGATGACATCCTGCAGGAGTGGATCGTCCTGGGCTGGCAGAACCGTGTCCACGACGAGCTGCGCAACCCCTACGATCCGAATCTTCCCGCGCTCACCCCGAACCAGATGTATGCCGCTACCGTGCGGGCGGCCGGGTATCTGCCGGTCCCGCTGGGCCGGGACGACTATCTGAGGCTGCTGCCCACCGCCTGGGTGGGGGTCAGTGACGAGGGCATCCGGTTCATGAACCGTGTCTATGAGAACGCCGAGGGCAAGCTCGATCCGTACCGCAACCGCCGGTCGGGGCTGGGCGGGAAACGCCGGGGCGGCTGGCAGGTGCGCTACAACCCCTACTCCCCCGAGCATGTGTGGCTGTACGACCATGAGAAGAGGCAGTGGGTCGAGGCGACGTTCCGGCATCAGCATCTGATCGATGCGCCGTGGACGCAGTATCTGTGGGACATCGCGACGACCGAGCATCTGGCGCGTGGTGGCCGCAAGGATGATGACGACTCCATCGCCCAGGCTCTGGCCGAGCTCCTGGAACGTGCCGGGCAGGGCCCGCAGGAGATGACCGCTGCCGTGGTCCCGGACGGCTGGGGGCCGCTGTTTCCTCCCCCGGCCGCGGCGGCCGTGTTCGACCCCTACGCTGCGGCGGGCACCTCTGGTGCGGAGCAGAGCCTGGGGGAGATGGATCTGCCCGACGACGGCATGTACGGGCTGCCCGGCCCGTCCGATCTGTCACGGCGCTCGCTGGACGGCGGCGATCCGCTGTTCCTGAGGACCACGCCTGCGGGCGGGGGGACGTGGAGCGCCGAGGCAATGGCCGCGTTCAAGGACAGCTACTTCGACGGCCTGCCGCCCCTGGACGCCGACAGCGCCCCTTCCGCCGGGCCCCCCGGTGAGCCCGGGCTGCCGGGTCCCGGCGGTGACCTGTTCGATCTTTCCGACCCCGATCTGGAGGACTGGGAGTGAAACGGCCGAAAATCGGCGACGAGGAACTGCGTGATCTGGTCGGCGGACCGGATCAGCTGCGCCCGCCCGCTCCGGAATGGTGCGACACCCTGACGAACTGGCGCGCCTCGGTCGACCGCGTCCTTGATCCGCCGGATCTCGCCGACTGCGCTCCGCTGGGCACCGAGGTCAGCCCGGACGATCCCCGGTTCGTGTTCCACGGCAGCATGCGCCCGGTGGAGACGCCGGCCATCAAAACGGCCCGGCTGGTGGTGAAGCGCCAGCTCTACGCCAATGCCAAGAGGACATCGGGGCGGCTCGGTGTCATCGTCCAGGGCCCGTCCGGCACCGGGAAAACCTCGCTGGTGCGGTACGTGGGCCGGGATCTGGAGGTGCGGCTGAACGAGCGCTACGGCCGTAACGACGACCGGATCCCGGTCGTCGCGCTCAGTGTGCCGGACAAGGGCCGGGGAGGAACACGGAACTGGAGCGGGGCCTTCGCCCGTTTCCTCGGGCTGGAAGGGTCGTTGGGCAGCGACCCGACCGATTCGATCTGCTACGTGATGCGCCACTGTCACACCCAGCTCGTCCTCATCGACGGCATCCACCGCCTGCAGCACGGCGCCGATGTGAAGCAGACCTTCGCCTACCTCGAGCACATCAGCGACGAGACCGGAGCCACGTTCGTCTACTGCGGCCGCAACAGCCGCGCCATCGTCGACCCCTACCTGCGCGACAGCGAAACACCCCGGGACAAGAACGAGGATCCTTGGGGCGACCACCCCGTCCTGATGACCAGCCGCCTGGGCTACGACCAGGAAGGCAAGGACCGCTTCCGCCGCATCGTCAACGAATTCGACAAGGACCTGCGGCTCTACCATCACCGAAGCGGCGACCTGACCAGCCTCTCCCCCGTCCTGCACGTGCGCAGCAAGGGCTATCTGCGGGCTCTGTCCCAGATCATCTGCCAGGCGGCCCAGGAGGCCATGCTGTCCGGCGAGGAACGCATCAGCGAAGAGCTGCTCGACACCCTCACGGTCGGACGAGTCGTCCACATCTGACCACCCGCTCCGGTCCGGTCCCGCCGGTGGCGTGTCGGCGGCGGGACCGGACGGTGCCCGCCGGCACGGCACGCGGGTGCTCCGCCCGCGGATGAGAGGTCAGGGCCGGGCCCGGGTCGTTGTGCTGGTGTGGTCCGCTGAGGGTGTGCGGCGGGTGCCCAGCTGCGGGTCCCACACCATATGCACACGCTCCAGGGCCTGGCGTTGTTCCTCGGTCAGGCTCGTGGGGTCTTTTCGGATCTTGTGGATCCAGGCGCCGAGGCGTACGGGGTGGTCGTTCCACAGGATCTCGACGTGTCTGGCCGGGACGCTGAGGCGTCCTTCGCGGGTGAAGTAGGCGACTGCCGCCTGGAGGTGCTCGCGGAACTCCTGGTCCCGTTCCGTGCCGCGGGGGCCGTGGTAGATGCTCTCAGCGTAGGGGCCGAGGTGGATGGCGAGCAGGAGTTCTGCCTGGGCGGGGTGCAGGGTGTGGAAGTGGTTGCGCTGGCGGCTGATCCACTGGCCCAGAGGAACGCCGTCGGGGGTTTTGTAGGCGTTGGGGACGTGCGCGTTGCCGTGCTGTTCGACATGGGTTTTGGCGTAGGCGTAGAAGCGGCGCCAGGTGACGGTGAAGGGCGGGTTCCACCAGGGGTCGATGTCGGTGAGGGTCTGTACTTGGGCGGGGGTGAGAAGGCCGGCTTTTGCTTTGCGTCGGCATTCGGCGATCCAGCGGCCCACGCGGTGGCCGCCGTGCGTGGCGTCGTGGGGTGGTGCGAGGTGTCCGTGCTGGGCGGCCCAGGCCCGGGCGTGGTCCAGCATGCGGGGAAAGTCGCCTTCGGGTGGGAGCCACAGCATGCCGAGGGTGTCGAGTGCGGTGCGGTGCTCGGGGCTGAGCCGGCCGATGGTGTGCCGGGTGCGCTGGTTGCCGATCCACTCCCCCAGCGCGAAGCCGTCCGGGTCTGTGTAGTGGGCGGGCACGTCCAGGTGGCCGTAGGTGTCGTGGTAGGAGGTGGCGCTGGTGTGGGCCTGGTCCCAGTCCCCTGTCGGGGGAAGGGTGATCTCCAGGCCGAGGACGTGCGCGATCTCCAGGGCGCGTTCGGGCAGGTGGTAGTGGACTTTACGCGTAGGACGGCTGGTGGAGCCGCTGGAGTGCGGCATGGCGACACGGTCGAGGAAGGTGTCGTCGTGGGCGCGCAGGGCCTGCAGGATGTTCCACAGGCCGCCGAACCTGGTGCCGGCCAGGATGTCGTGGGCGCTGGCGCCGTCGGGCAGGTAGACGGGGATGACGAGGGTGGCTTTCTTGCCCTCGCCGGGCTGCTGGCGAAGGGCGCGGCCGATGGACTGGATGGCGTCGATGACGCTTTTGCGGGCGGCGGCGAAGACGACGGCGTCGATGGCGGGAATGTCGACGCCTTCGTTGAGGACACGCACGTTGCTGAGGACCGCGCGACCGCTGGTTGCGTCGAAGTCCTGGAGCAGGCGTTGGCGTTGCCAGGTGCGCTGTGTGCTGTCGACGGCGTGGGACCACAGGTCGGGGATCGTCAAGTCGCCTGTCACCTGGGAGGCGGTGCCGGGAAGGGCTCTGGCGAAGGCGTGGGCGGCGGCGATGCGGTTGTGGAAGACCAGGACGCGCCGCAGGTCGTGGTCGGCGATGGCACGCAGCACCGCGACATGGAGGGCCGCGGTGCGCAGTCCGTTGTGGTGGCTGGTGCCGGCGGGCGGTGCGGTGAGGATGGTGCGCAGGTCCATATCCTCAATGACCGGCATGACGACGCGGTAGTCGGCGAGGATCTTGCGTTCGATGGCGTCGGCCAGGCCGAGGCGGTAGACGGTGGGGCCGAAGATGTCGACGCGGTCCATGGTGGCGTCGGGCAGGGACTCGAACAGCGAGGACAGCACGTTGGCCGGTGCCGGGGTGCGGAAGATGCGCGGGGTGGCGGTCATGTAGAGGCGGAGCTTCGCCGGGATCTGGGCGTCGTCGTGGATGACGCCCCATCCTTTGCCCGAGCGTCGCGTGGCGCGGTGGGCCTCGTCGATCACGACCAGGTCCCACGCCGGTATCCGGTGCTGCTCGTGGACGTGCCGGATGCGGTGCAAGGAGCCGTAGGTGACGAAGACGGTCACCGGGCCGCGGGCCCGCCCGATCAGCTGGGCGGCAGCGTCCGGGTCGGTGGTCATGATCGCCTGCTCGGGTCTCAGGCCGCTTGTCGTCTGCTTCATTGACGAGACGCCGATCGCCCTGCCACCCCGGCCCGCCTGGCGCCACCTCTGGATGGTCTGGACGAGGAGCTGCAGGGTGGGGACGACCACCAGGACGTGGCCATCCTTGGCGGTCTGGTCGGCGATGTGGGCGGCGGTGAGCGTTTTCCCCGTGCCGCAGGCCGACACTACGGTGGCGCGGCGCTCGCCGGATGCGAACGCGGCCAGGGCTGCGTCGGCGGCTTCGGTCTGGTGCGGGCGCAGGCGCGGCAAAGCGGGTGTCACGTGGGTTCCTCGGGATCGCTGCCGGGCGCCCTGCCTGGGCCCCGGTGTGTGCTGGCGATGCACCGTATGAGGCGGGTCCAGCGGGAGGTCGGGGATCTTGGGAATCCGGCCGGATATCGCTGGTGGCGCGGGGAGTCTGAGACATTCTGCGGTTGTCTTCAGGCGAACTGGAGTGGGGTGAGGGGGCTGAGGCGGGTGGCGGCGAGGAAGAGCACGGGGCGTCGGAAGGCATGGAGGATGCCAGAGCGTCTGCCTCGGCAGGCGCGGCTGATCACGGATGAGTCGACGGGGTCGTTCCTCGGCCGCCTCTCGCAGCTCAACCACATGCCGCTGGACGACCTGATGGGCCTCGTCGGCGAGGGCGGCAAGGCGATGCAGCCGCGGTACACCGAGGTGTACCTCAACCCGGGCGCGCTCGAGCGGCTGGCGGCGCTGGCCGGGCGGGGCCCGGAGGTCTTGCAGCGGGCGCTGCCCAGCCTCGCTCCGCATCGCCTGCTCGAGGCGGGGCCAGGGCCGGTGTGGAGGTGGCCGCAGTGGGAGGCGAGGGACGTCTTCCTCGTGCGGGCGTGTGATCTGTGTGCTGCGGCCAGGCGGCATCCGTCGGATGTGTACCTGGTGTCGGTGACCCGGTGGAGGGTGTGTGCCCGGCATCACCGGTGGCTGGACAACCTCCGCGAGGACGGTGCGACCTGGCTGCCGCTGCGGAACGTGCCCGACGTGGTTCGGGCGCACCGTGACCGGGTGGGTCTGGAGCGCAGGCTCGGTGCCGGGGGTCGTGCCCTGTTCGCCGATGCCCTGCACATCACGGCGTTGTGGTGGAACATCCCCGCGCTGAGCCCGCCGGTGTGGGAAGCGCGCGGGCGGCTCCTGGGCGAGGAGGCCGGCGGTGACCTTCGTCTGGCGCCGCTCGTGTCCTATCCCGAGACCATGCGACTGGCGTGGATGCTCGCGGCCCGGGAACGCCGCCGTATGCGGGGGACCTGGAGCGTCGAGCACGACAGGGCGTGGCTTGCTGCCGTGGGCGCCGTGCTGGAGGAGTGGCAGATGCCCGCGGATCTCGCGCTGGCGCCCGTGGAGATCTGGATGCAGCATCACAGCATCCCTCCGCTGCACCGGAGCGTCAGCCGGCCGGTACAGGGCAAGTGGCGCCGGCTGCCCGCGCCGCAGCCTCACGAGGACGCCGCATCAGGCACTCATCTGGAACGGATCACGTGTCTGCCGTGGCGGTTCGGCGACGAGCCCCCGGAAGCGGACGAGTCGATGGTCTGGTCCGTCGCGGGTCGAGCCTGATGGCCTGGGTGCGGACGTCTGGGGCGCGGAGGACGCGGGGAACCGGCTCTCACACGGGGGCCTGCTCGGGGTCGGGTGCGGCCCAGATCGACACCATGGGGATGGGGTCGCTCGGCTGGGCGCCTGGGCCCCAGCCACCTATGACGGTGACGCCCGGTGTGCTGGTCCGCGGACCGGGAAAGTAGCCGCAGCGAAGTCCGAAGAAGACCGGGGTGGGCAGACCCGTCCGGTCGAATCGGATGAGGGGACCCGTAGTAAGCCAGGGGTGTTTGGCGCGCATGGCCTCCTCATCGGTGCCGGAGAACAGGGCGACGTTCAGCTTGGACGTACCGCCCTCGCCCGGAGCAGGCACGACGAGATCGAGATCGGGCGCCTGTGTGGAGGGGGTTTGGACAAGCGGCAGGCCTGAGAGGTCGAAGCAGGTGATGGTAGCGATGTGGCCGCCAGAGGGGTCGTGGAGAGGCCGGCCCGTCACGGCGGGGAGCCGGTTGTTCTTTGCTCGAGGCCCGATGTAGACGTGGGTCTGTCCACTGCCGTGCAGCGACATCTTCAGCTCATCGAACTTCGCGTCCCTGTGGCGCTCCGCCTCGACGTTGACGCTCTGGTCTGGCGCCACGGCCGGGGTGAGGGAGCCGTACGCGGTCCATCCCTCGCCCACATACGGGCGTATGTAAAGACTCGCGTCGCCCGGGTTCGTCGCTGACGCCCAGGACAGGTGAGCGACCTGAGCGAAGGCACCGTCGTGGGCCGCGATGATGCGTACGGACTCGATGCCGTGGGCGGGGAGCCCGGCTGATGCGGTGGTCATGGGTGCACAACCTAATCCGTGTTCCGCGGGGGTGGGGACCTGACGGATGTGTGGGGTGTCACCGGCACAGGGTCCACTGCAGGGTCGCGGCTGGAATCAGTGGCTGGAAAGAGACTTGGGGTGCAGGAGGTCTGTCCAGATAGCCGATTGTGATCGGCTGCTGTCGGTGGGCTGGGATCATCACGTGCACACATGCAGGGAAAGGAGCTGATGGCTTTGGCGGACGGTGTACGCCGGGCGAGCCGGTGGCAGGATGCGGTGCGGCTGCTGCTCCTGATCGACGCGTCGGCGAAGCCTGTGTCCGGAGACCTGCCGGCTCCTGCCGCTGCAGTGGGGGTGGTGCGGACGCAGGTGCGTCTGCAGAAGCTGGATTTCTGGCTGCGGTATCCGGACTATCTCGCCTTCGAGCTGATGAACGAGTACGAGGCGCATCCGGATGATTCCGGCCTGCTGGATCTGGCTGAGGAGATTCTTGGTTCCGAGGAGCCGGACCTTCGACGGTTTCCGATGCTCAGGCATCGATTCGGGGCCTTTGAGGAACTGGATGAGGCGTTGGCTCCGCTGGTGGAGAAGGGCCTCATCAGCAAGACGCAGATCCTTGGCGCGAACCGTGTGGCGGAGCATGTGTACTTCCTGCTGCAGCGTGGACGTGAGGTGGCAGGTGATCTGACGGGCGAGGCTCCGGCACTGGAGTGGTACGTCACCCGCACCAAGCAGTTGGTCGCGCTGGTCGACGGGCTGGGTGGGACCCAGCTGAAGAACCGCCAGTACCTGTTGAAGGACTACGCCGACACCGTGATCGGCCGGCATATCGCCCCTATCACCGACCAGGCACGCGAGCGGCTGGCCCGCCTGCGTGCCGGGTCGCCTGCTGCCCTGCCCGCTGCGGACGAGGAGACCTCGTGATCATGTCTGGTTCCGATTCCGGCCCGCTGGCGCCGGGCCCTGGAGAGCTGCTGGAAGAAGTGGCGGGCCTGGTCGGTCTGCGGCCCGAGCAGGTCGAGGAGGCGCTGCGCGAGGCGTCCATCACACTGAAAGGCCCGGTGCCCGCCGACCGGCGCCTGACTGTGCTGC
Organism: Streptomyces sp. NPDC004435; assembly: GCF_042873895.1. NCBI lineage: Bacteria > Bacillati > Actinomycetota > Actinomycetes > Kitasatosporales > Streptomycetaceae > Streptomyces > Streptomyces sp. NPDC004435. Next base: position 208,461 of record NZ_JBIAMB010000016.1, read on the forward strand.
GGCTGCGGCTGAGCGGACTGAAGCACTCGGGCGACGGATTCGACTTCGAGCAGTCCTTCGGGCCGGGGGTGTGGGTCATCGCCCACCCCGCCAACAGCGCGGGCAAGACGAGCCTGCTGGAGTGCCTGGTGTGGCCGCTTCGCGGAACGCCTCGTGATCTTCCGCCCGATGTCCGGTCCTGGCTGCGGACACTGTCGGTCGACGTGATGGTCGCCGGCCGCCCCACACGGATCTCCCTTGAGTTCACGCCCGCGGCCCGTCCGGCAGCCACGTGCCGCATCTGGACGGCCGGTACCGAGGACGAGCTGCTGGATTCCGCCGATGAGGACCTGCGCCTGGTCGCCGAGGCATCCGGTCTGGAGGACACCGGCCGGGTCATTTCCGGTCACCTGATGGACGCCCTGCGCATGGACCACATCACCATGTGGCAGGGCAAGGGCGGTGCTGACGGCGAGGGCGCCGCGCAGGTCCACGGCTGGGCTTCGTACTTCGGGGCGTGCTACCTCAACCCGGGTGGCGAGGAGATCCTCCTGGGTGACGTCAGCGCGGTCGGGTTGCCGGGCCGGCTGCTGGAGCTGTTCGTCGACGTCCCCTACAGCACTGCCCTCACACAGCTCGCGGTCGCCGGCAAGCGGGAGACGAAACTGGTGCGCCAGCGGGAGCGGCGTGCGGAGGACGACGCGGTGGCGCGCAAGTCCGACCGGGACGCCTGGCAGCGGGAGCTGACGGCACTGCAGAGCACCATCGCGGAGCTGCGGGAGGAACAGGGACGCGATGTGACACCTGTGCTGGCAGCCGCGGACCGGGCCGGTGAGCGGCTGCGGGACCGGGTGGAGCAGCTGGACGGGCTCGAGCAGGCTCTGGCGGAGCTGACGGCGGGGCGAGTCCGGACGCAGCAGGCGTTGATGGACACGCAGGAGACGTGGCAGGCGCGCCGTGTGCTGGGGCGGCTGGACCCGGTGTGCTGTCCTCGGTGCGAGGAGCCGCTGGAGGCGGAGCGGCGCGTCCAGGAACGGCAGAGTGCGTCGTGCGCGGTGTGCACGAGAACGCTGCCGGAGGTAGATGCGCAGACGGCGGAGGCGGCGCTGGAGCAGCTGCGGACGCAGCTGTCCGCGGCTGAGACGGCGGAGGGCAAGGCGCGGGATCTGCGGGATGCCGCCAAGGCGGAGGTCGAGCAGGCGAAGGCCGCGCAGAGGTCGGCTCATGCCGCTCTTCAGGATGTTCTTGCGGTGTCCGGGGCGCACCGCAGACTGCGGGAGCTGGAGCTTCAGGCAGCGGTGCTGCAGGGGCAGCTGGCCGCCACAGGCCTGCGGCCGGGAGCGGTGCCGGCGGACGGGGCGGGTGCCAGTTCGGCGCTGGGGACGGCGCACGAGGTGGTGCGCGCGCATGTCGAGGCGGCAGCGCGACGGCTTTTCCCGGCGATGGATGCGCAGATCGTGGAGCTGGCTGCCCGGTTCGGTGTGCAGCACCTGGACAGTGTCCGGTTGAACCGGGCGGGGCAGGTCAACGCCGTCAAGGCGGGTGTGGCGACGGCGTTCAAGCGGCTGAGCCGCGGGGATCGGCTGCGGATGCGGATCGCGACGGTCATTGCGCTGCTGCGGGTGGGCGCTGCGCGGGGTGTCGCCACGCATCCTGGTCTGCTGTTGATCGACTCGGTGGCAGCGGAGGAGGTGACGGAGGTGCCGGCGCGCACGCTGATCGCCGAGTTGCAGGCTCTGTCGGAGGAGTTGCCCGGTCTGCAGGTGGTCCTGACCACGGCGCAGCCGGAGCTGGTGGAGGGTCTGGTGCCCTGTGAGCGCCTCATCACCAGCAGTGGGGAACATTTGTTCTAGCATGGCGGCTGGGTGAGCGGCGCTGGGTGGCGGGGAGACGGAGGAGTGTGGCGGTGAGTGACGTTGAGCAAGCCCTTCAGCGGTGGGCGGCCCAGGCCGATGAGGCTCAGCTGGACGCCGGCCCCACTCTCGCCGACCTCGGCGGCGCCCCCTCGGTGCTGCGGGAAGCGGACACCCTTGTCCGCGGGCCGCAGCTGCCGTATCTGCTGCAGGCTGTGGCTCAGGACGCGGCTGGCCTGCCCGGACCGGAACGTGAGGCCCTGACCGCGGCGGCAGTGCGGGGGCTGAAGGACCCGTACGCGGCATGGGTCGTGTCAGAGGCGGTGGACGTGCTGTGCTCGTCGCCCGTGCTGCTGGATGCCATGGGCCGGCAGGCGGCACGGGCTTTGGCCACACAGGCCGACGACGCTCTCAGCGGTGATGTCGGGCCTGCGTTCGCGCAGCCGGCGATCGCGGGCCTTCTGCGCCTGTGCCTGGCGGGCCAGGGCAGTCCGCACCGCCTGCTTCTGCTGCTGACGGAGATCTCGGGCCAGGAACCCGCAGAAGCACTGGAACGCCTGCCGTTGCTGATCGGGGTCGCGCACGACCACTTCCCCGACGCCGGTCTCCTCGATGTCCTGTCCCTGCTGGAGAACCAGTCCTCGCTGTCTCCTGCCGCCCGGGCGGACGCGGGCTTCGAACTTGCGGTGGGCGACCTGCGCCGGGCACTGGGAGCGCCTGACCGTGCCGAGGCGGCTGAGGCGATGCGCCGGGCGCTGTTCCGGTTCACCGAGCTCGACCGTACGCAGGAGGCTCGCCTGGACGCCCGCGCGTATGCGGCCGCCGTGGACTGCGTGTTGGCGTTCTCCGCGGGCTCCGACAAGGACGCCGAAGCTTCGCGTCCTGAGGTGGAGGCGGGGGCCGCTCGTCTGGAGACGGCCGTGGCGCAGCTGCAGGCGTGGCGCGGCCGCATGTATGAGCTTCCGTGGCTCAGCGCCCGGGGTCTGGCCCAGGGTGCCTGGGCCCGGCTGGTGCACGGCCTGCGGACCGCGGCCGGGCATCTGGACCAGCCCAGCTGGTACTCCCCCGCCAGTGCGCTGGGTGACCTTCTGGGGGTCTACGAGGCCAGTCGTTCCGTTCACAGCTGCATGGCCGGCCCGGCTCCTGACGGGGGCGGTCTCGCGCTGCTCATCCCGCCCGCGGTGGAGGCGGGCTTCGTCCGCAGGGAAGGGCTGTTCCACCACCTCCAGCAGGCCCTGTCGATCGATCCTGTGTTCTCCGGACATCCCGACGCCCAGGCGCTTCTCTCAGCGGTACAGCGGGGGCGGGCGCTCGCAGCCGGGTCCGAAGGTGTGGTGCCGGGAAAAGCCTGGCGAGGACGTCCTGGGCTCAGCACTCTTTTTGGCTCCGTACCGGTATCAGACGGGATTGATTCCGCTCTCCTCGACCGTCTGGAAGGCATGGTGCAGCAGGCGGCCCGCGGGTTCACCCCCACCGGTCATGCCCGGGTCGACGAGAAGATGGACTCTCTCCTCGACATCCTTCGCACCAGCCCGGCATGGAAGGCGCCGGACAGCACCTACTTCACCGTGCTGCTGGAGTACTTCCTGCGTTTCCTGCACGACCGGTTCGACGGGCAGGCCGACTTGTACGGCGACCGCACCGCCTACCTGGGGCCGGCGCCGAACAAGCCTGACGGCTCTGCGGGGGTGTGGCCGGAGAAGGTGGTGCAGGATGACATCCACCAGCACCTCAGCGGCCTGCTCACTCCTGGCACCGTCCAGCGGGAGGTCATCGATGTGGCCTCGGGACGCACCGATGTCACCTACACCCCGGAGCCCGGGCGGCGTCTGGTGATCGAGGTGAAACGGCGCAAGACCAAAGCCGAGCGCAAAGCCGTGGAGCGGGACTATCTCGCGCAGGCCGCCAACTACACGGTCACAGGGCCGCCGTTCGGGATCCTCCTGGTCGGTGATCACAGCAGTCACGCGGCCGGATACTCCGACTTCGACGACCGGGTGTGGATCGCCCGCTACGCCCGCAGCGCGACCGAGGTGCCCCGCCTCATCGTGGTCGGCGTCCTGCCGATCGGCCGCCCCACCCCCTCGGCACTGCGGATGCCGGCGCTCTGACGTGAGCCCGGCTGCGTCATGGCCGCCTGCGTTTGGGGAGCGGTGTCGCGCTAGGTGCTGGCGCTCTGGTCTGCTACCAGCTGGGTCAGCGCGCTGCACACCTGCTGGGCCTGTTCGGTGCCGAGCTTGTCCAGGAGCGTGCGTGCGACGGCGGCCGGGTCGTTGAGCGCGATGGTCGTCTGAGGCTTGCGCCATCCGGCCTCGACGGCTGCCGTGTAGGGCTTCATGCGGCCCTCTGTGACTTCCTGGAGCAGGTCGGGGCGTTCCCTGGCGAGCTTGCGCATGATGTTCTCGACGCTGTTGCCTGTCGGAGCCTTCCTGCGGGCCGGCGGCAGCGGGAGCGCCTGGTCGGCGTGCTCGGCGGCATCAACGAAACTCTGTACATTGTTCGCCTTTTTGGGGCGGCCCGGGCTGCTGGGGGGTGTCAGCTCGTAGAGGATCGCCAGAAGGTCGGGGCGGGGGCCGATCAGGCGCTCCACCACGCCGAGGTCGGCGCCGAGGCCCTGGAGAGGGAGGGTCTCGACGAACTCGGCGAACTCGTCGTCGTCATAGGTGACGTGATCGCCGAGCCTGGTGACGAAGTCTTTCCATCCACCTGTGGTGAGCAGCTGTTCCAGGAGCTTGGGAACAGTGCCCAGTGAGCTGGCGCCGGAACGGAGCGAGGAGCCAAGGGACGCAACGAGCTGCCCGCGTTCTCTCAGCTCACCTGACCCGGTTTTTTCCGTGTCGTGTGAGGTCACGAGCTGCTTCCTTTCGGATCTCCGTGGCCAGGTGGTCGAGGATGCGTTTGAGCGTAGAGGTTGTGCAGTCCGGCCTGGCACCGAAGCGTCGCATCAGATCGGTATTGATCGTTGTCTGTCGCCTTCCTCGTTCCTGCGAGCTGTCGCTTCCTGCGCGGCGGCACTGCATGCGGGCCAGGCGGTCGACGTGCCGGTCGACTTCCGCCCGGATCATGTCCTTCTTCTTGTAAGCCGGCAGGACCGGGGCCGCGGTCGTGGCCGGTGCGCTCGTGTCTGGCGGTGCCGGCCGCTGCTTGGCGAGAAGCTCGGCCATGTTGCGGGCGTAGGTGGTGGGGATGTTGTGGTCGATGCAGGCTTGGTGGCCGGGCAGGTAGATCGCGGCAGATTGCCCGATGCCGCGGCGGTCGGACCGGTAGAACTCTGCGCCGCCTGCTTCCAGGATGACGGTGTCCGTTGAGGCCCGGTCGGTCTCGCAGGTGGGGTTGCCGTCGATGTCGAAGAGTTCGGCCTGCTCGGCGACGGCTTGTGCGGCGGCCTCCTGGCGCTGTTCGGGGATGGATGCGGCGCTCTCACGGCCTGTGGGTTGGGTGTCGTCGTCGGCGTCCAGTTCGTCGTCGTCGAACCGGTGGAGCTGGTCGCGCAGTTCCTGCTCGATCTCGGTGCTCAGTTCCATCAGAACGGACACGGCCGGGATGATGATGTGCGCGTCGTAGTGGGGCGGGCACTCGGCCCGGGTGCGGACGAAGCGTCCGACGTACTGGCGGAAGAACAGAGGGGTTTTCCAGCGGCTGAGGTAGCAGCCGACCATCAGGCGGGGAACGTCGACGCCTTCGGAGACCATGCGGATGGCGACGAGCCAGAGTTTCGATCCGTCGTTGCGGAACGCGTCGAGCTTGGCGACGGCGTCCTCGTCCTCGCTGATGACCACGGTGGGTTCCTCGCCGCTGATCCGTGTCAGAAGCTTGGCGATCGCTTTGGCGGTCTCCTTGTTGTCGGTGACCACCAGGCCGCCGGCGTCGGGCACATCCCGGCGGCGGTCGACGAGCAGCCGGTGGGCCTTCTCCAGGAGCATGGGCGTCCACTGCTGGGCGGGGTCGAACACGGCGTTGAACATCTTGCCGAGCTCGCGGCCCTTGCTGGTGTCCTTGAGGGACTTGGTGACCTCGGTGGCGTTGTCGAGGTAGCGGGCCTGGCCGTCGTAGGCGTGGATCTCCACGGCCCGGCAGACGCTGTCGGCGACCGCGTTGCCGTACTCGTAGGCGAAGTCGACCTGGACCCGACCGGTCTCCTCGTCGTAGGCGCACCAGGGGATGCGGGCGTCGTCGGAGCGCCACGGTGTGCCGGTGAGCATGAGGATGTTCTCGGCGTGGGCGAGGGCGCGTTGGGTTCCGGCGCCCCAGGTCTTGTCGTCGCCGAGGTGGTGGACCTCGTCGAGGATGGCCAGGGTCGGCGCGGAGGTGATCGCGCGGGCGGCACGTTCAGCGCCCGCGGGGTTCATCTGGGCGTAGGTGGCGACGAAGCCGTCGGAGTCGTGGTCATTGTAGTCGGAGGGGAACCGGACCGGCAGGAGTTCGAGGCCGAACACGGAGGCGACGTCGGCCCACTGCTGGCGCAGGGAGTCACTGGGAACGTAGACGGCGACCCGGTAGATGACGCCCATCTGCTTGAGGGTGGCCGCCACGTACAGGGCGAAGATGGTCTTGCCGGCTCCGGGTGTGAGCATGGCCAGCCATTCACGCTTGCACTTGCGGTCGGCCATGTACTGGTCGAAGGCTTCCTGCTGACAGGTACGAAGCTGCGGCCAGGGCATCGCTGTACTCCCCCGTGTAGGACTGCGCGGAAAGCCAAGATCAGTACACATGCCGTGCCCTGCGCATGCGGCGCTCGGGGACGAGGCAACACCAGGTCAGGTCCGGGGCTGCCCGGCCCCGCTTCGTAGATCATCTTGAGGACGCCGGCATACTCCTAGCAACACTCAGCGTGACAGTTCCCCTAATCAGGCGGATACGGGAGCAACGTTGACACCGCGGCCCGAAGCTTCACAACGGTCATGGACCGAACGGCAAGGCGGCGCCCTGTGACCCCGCGGTGGCTCGGAACGCCAGCGCCTCGGGCCTTTCTTGCCCCCCGAGGTGGGCTTTCAAGCCAGGTGGCCGGGGGGAGGGCCCCGGTAGGGCACCTGAATGCAGGTCGTGTCTACGCAGTACGAGGTGGGCGACGCGGGTTCGCGCACAGTATCGATAGTCTGCGCTGCGTGATGAATGACGGTCTCGCACACACCGCTGCCCGGCTCTTCGACGCCTTCTGGAGTGCCGGAATCTCGCATTCCGGGGAGGCCGTTGAGCAGGTCTCACACCTTCTCTATCTCCGCGAGCTGGACCAACTGCAGCTGGCATGGGAGCAGGGGGGGATACCGGAAAGGGGGCCGATCTTCTCTGCGGACGAGCAGCATTTGCGCTGGTCGCATCTCATCCGTATGACACCCCAGCGCATGTTCGCCACGGTTGCGGACGAGGTGTTTCCCTGGTTGCGTCGCCAAACGTTCGACGGGGTGGCGTACTCACAGCACATCAGGGACGCCCGCTTCACCATCCCGAAGCCCAGCCTTCTGTCCAAGGCCGCCCACCTGCTGGAAGAGACGCTGACGGCGGAGCCCCACCGCGCGGGTGAACTGTACGAATGCATCCTCGACCAGGTTAGCGGCGCAGGCCGCTACGGAGCGTTCCGCACCCCTCGCCAGCTGGTCGACCTGATGGTCGCGATGACCATGCCCGGTCCCGGCGACGAGGTATACGACCCCGCCTGCAAAGCAGGCGATTTCCTGTTCTCTGCCGCCCAGTACGTTCGGCAGCACGGCGCTGAAACCTCCGCGCAGGAGGCCGCTGCGGCCCGCGGTGACAGAATCCATGGATTCGAGATCGACATCACCATGCTTCGCGTGAGCAGCATGCGGCTGATGCTCCAGGGTTTCGGGAGCGCCGACCTGCGCTATCGGGACCTTCTGCACGAGGGGGAAACTACAGGGGACGGATGTGCCTCCCTCGTCCTGTCCACCCCTCCGTTCGCGGGGAGCGTCGATGCCGGGGACGTCTCGCCGGGCCTGCTTGACGTGGTCCGTACGAAGAAGGCCGAGCTGCTCCATCTTGCCGCGGTCCTGAGGTTGTTGAGGCCTCAGGGCCGCGCGGCCGTCATTGTTCCTCAAGGTGTTCTGTTCGGTTCGAGTAGGGCTCACGTCGAACTGCGCCGCCGGCTGGTCGAGGAGCACGGCCTGGAAGCCGTGGTACAGCTGCCCACCGGCACGTTTCATCCGTACGCCGGGGTCCAGACGTCGATCCTGTTCTTCACGAAGGATGCGGGTCCAGCTGAGGAAGTGTGGTTCTACGAGGTCAAGGCGGATGGATGGAGCCTGGACACCCGGCGTACCCCGCTGTTGGCCGAGGACAAGCTCGGGCCCGCTCCGGACAGCACGCTTGATGCTGCCGATCACGCTCGCAACAATCTGCCGGACGTGTTGAAGCGCTGGTCTCAGCGCAGGAGCAGCGAGCGCCGCCGCTCCCGGTCCGAGCAGAGCTTCTGCGTCTCAAGGAAAGAGATCTCGGAACAAGGATATGAGCTGTCATTGGCACGTTTCCGGCAGATCCAGGTGGCTCAGCAGTCGGCTAAGGACGGCATCCGGCTGGGTGACTTCGCTCAGGTCTTCGGTGGATCTGTCAGCACCTCCGACATCGACAAGGAGTCGAGCACGGAGGCGGAAGTACGCAGCCGGGTGCTGACGCCGTCTGCACTGACCAGCACGCTGCCCGATGTGGCTGACCTGCCCGTCCGCCGGGACGCCCGCGACCCACGGCACCGTTTGCAGCAAGGCGACATCGTGGGGCGTGATCTGGCCGGCGCTCGTCACTGGACGATCCTGCCGGGCGAATACGACGGGGTGCAGCCAGGCCAAGGCCTGCTGGTCGTCCGCCTCACCGAAGAGCTCCTGCCGCTGGAGTACGTGGCGGCTTACATGGCGAGTCCTCTGGCCGAAGAGCAGCTTCCGAAATACGGAACCATCCCACGCGTCAGGGCTGCAGGAATGGCTGACGTCTGGGTCCCCCGGTGCGACGGCGACGCGGCAGACATCCGCGCTTCCCTTTCCATGCTCGAGGAAGGCGAGCAGGAAGCCGCACGCATCCAGGGCGAGCTGCAGCGCATGCGCATGCGGATCTTCGAAAGCGGTACGAGCGCATCCCGGCGCGGGCGTCTGGACGAGGCGGCTTCCATCAGCTCTTTGACCGCGCAGAGCCTGCGCCGGCAGAACGATCCCTACAAGCTCTTCCAGGAGTCGTACCCGTATGCCATAGCCCGAGCGGTGCGCAAGTTCCGGCACTCACGGTCTCTGGCGGAGAAGCACGAGGCGGCGATCCAGTGCGCCGAGTCGCTGATCCTGTCCCTTGGCATCATGTCGCTCGCGCTGGCCGCGGATCGCGGACGTGTGGATCTGCCTCAGATCGACCAGTGGAAGGAGTCTGTCGCACGCGGTGGTGTCTCCCTGGGGCACTGGGTGGGGACATTCAAGGCCGTGGTCGAGGACTTCCGCCAGCACGGTGATGCTGCCGCAGGGCTCGTCGAGGCGGCGGCCCGCAAGAAAGGCGGGAAGGGCCTCATCGCGGACCTCGACCAGCTGATCGCTCTTCGCAACAAGATCCGCCATGGAGCTGGGCCGCGGACCCGCGCCGAGTTCGAGAAGAGCCTGGAGAAGATCGAAAGGCTGATGCTCAGCAGCCTCTCGGGGTGCGCCTTCCTCGCGACCACCCGCTGGGTTCACGCGGAGCAGCTCCGCTGGCTGCCCGACACCGGAAAGTTCCGCGTCTCAGGCCCCTCCCTGATGGGAGACCATCCCGACTTCGCTCCCGTCGCCTTCGACACGGCACACCCGCTGGCCGACGACCGTCTCTACCTCGTCACGCCACAGGAGCAGCCCGTCCCCCTCACTCCCTTCTGTCTTCTGAGCGACTGCCCCACCTGCCTGGCGCCCGAGCTGTACTACCCCGACCGTCTCAACAATTCCACCGCTCTCCTCAAGAGCCTGGACCGGGGCCACGAACTGGAAAGCGACACCGTCCTCAGCGCACTGCGCGCATGGGGCACGCCATGACCGCCGGCGAAGCGACAGCGCTTCTTCACTGACCGGTCAGGTCCGGCCTCCAGGCCGCGAATGACGGCTTGGAGATCGGACGTGGCACCGCGTCGCAGGCTGTCTCGTGCGAGAACATCGGCACCGCTGCGCTCAGGATCGGATGCGGCAGTCGGCGGACCCCAGACCCCAGTCGCGGGACGTCGGTTTCGCGCCCTGCGGTACGGCGAGAGGGCTCCTGTTTCACTGATCCAAGGTTGCCAGGACGAGGCATCTGGCCCGGCTCAGAAGCTCACAGGCGACGACGGATGAAACGGTCCGCTGTGGCGGTGCCTGAAGGTCCAGTGCGTGACGGTTCTACAAGCAGCTATCCCAGCGTCTCCCGCATCGAGAGTGTGCCACCTCGCGCAGCCCGTCCTATCGACCCCCGTGGTGGGGATCCGTACGCCGGTGCTCACGGTTGGCCGCGGCCCCGTGAAATCCAGGCTCCCAGGGTGCAGGGGCCAGGTCGAAGAGCGCGTGCCCGCCTCCAGGCGGGCACGGGTACACCGGCCAGTCAGCATGCATCGCCACGATGAATCGCTGGCCGTCGCTGGTCGGGTAACCGAGGTAGCCCGGGTGCCCGTCCAGAGGTCGGCGCCGCGGATGGCCGTCCGCGTCGTTTATGAGGCCCACGATGACACGGGGTGTAGACGCATCGAGCAGATTGCCGGTCAGGGCTTGTAGGAGGGCTCGTCGTCCGGAAGTCCGCGAAAGCACGCCGGCCTTGCTCTTGACTTGCACAACGCATGTTAGGGAAGTCGTGGAGTGGGTCTGGGATGGTTCCGCGGGCAGGTATCGGCATCGGCAGGCCCCGTGGCACCACAGAACCTGCAGGTCCATTGCTGTGCCGGGGACTGCAGGGCTGTTACAAGGACGGTCCGGTCGCCAGGTGACGGGCCATCCAGTTCCTGTGCTGCGGTGTGCCGTACGAGCAGGTCTGGGTCGGCCAGGAGGTGCTGGGCTTCGCGGTGCCGACGGCTATGGCTGAGCGTGGCGGCGGTGACCCGTGCGGCGCCTGCCCTGACCAGTGGATCGTCTGCCGGCAGGGCCAGGCCCGGCCACCGGTGAGCGAGAAGGGCAGCGGTGTTCATGCGGTCGAACGCGGTGAGGCTGGGGAGTGCCGCGAGCGCGCGTTCTGCAAGGTCCGGCGGCGGAGTGACGGTGGCCGCGGTGAGCAACAGGGCAAGGTACGCGAGCCAGGGATTGTTGGTGTTGAGCGTGTCGATGACGAGGTCGGCGTCGATGCTTTCCAGGTGGAGCTGGGGTGTGGGTGTGCGGGTGCTGGGCAGGTAGAGCAGCCCCCAGTCCGGGTTCTGAGGAAGCTCGTCGCGCAGGCTGCGGAGCTGCGAGCCGGCCAGTGCCCTGTCCAGACCGCTGGCTTCTGCGATCAGGCTGAAGAGGGCCTGCGTCAGCTCGGCGTGGTGTGTGACAGCGTCCGCAACAACGTTCATCGGTCGGTCTTTCATCCTGAGGGCGGCCGTGAGAGCGGCGGCCTCATTCAGGTGCCATGCCTGGGCTGGGGTGAGCTGGGTTCCGGTGGTGTTCAGCGCGGCCAGGAATTCGAAGGGAACGGCCATCTTCTTGTATGAGTCTTTGAAGGTGGCCAGGATGTTCCCGCTCACCTCCGTGAGGAGGGTGGCAAGCGCTCCGTGGTGCCCGCGCTGTGAAAGTTCTGTCTCCAGCCACTCGAAGGTGTCTACGGTGACGTGGTGGGTGGTTGCGATCAGGTGAGGCAGGATGCTGGGCCGTGCGGCCAGGACGTGCTCGACGGCGAAACGGGCGAGGGAGTCGGTTCCGGCGATTCCAGGGTCACGGGCTGAGGTAGTGGTCGCCGCAGCGGCAAGGCCGGCTTCGATGGTGTCGAGTTCGCTCTCGGTGGGTGCGCTGCCTCGTCTGGTGGCCTGTCGCTGGGCGCGCAGGGCGGTGATGACAGCCTTCTGCTCGGGTCCCAGGGTTTCTGCGGTCTCGATGAGCTGCTGGGTTTGGGTGGCATCGAGGTCTTCTTCGGCGAGGCGGGCTGCGAGTTCGGCACGTGGGGATCCTTCGGCGGAGAGATGGAGGACGCCGTCGTCTTCGGTGGCCTTTGGGTAGCGGGGCTGGAGGGTCTGGAGGCGGGCGAGCTGGGCGTCGCGGTATTCGTGCAGTGCGTTGTCGTCGAAGCCAGTTCCGTCGGTCAGCGCTTCGTTTACCAGGTCGAGTGCTGATCCGCCTGTGCGGAGCGCTTGCCGGATGAGGGCGTCTGCGGCATGTGGGGAGAGGCTTGCGGCGAGTCGGGCGGTTTCCCGGCGTTCGGGGTCCGCGAAGGTGTTCTGCATCCACTCGGTCATGTGATCGGGGTGCCGTGTGGCCCAGCGCGCATCGCCGATCTCGGCAAACAGTCGTGTGCGGGCGGTGAGGTTTCCTTGGTGTGTGTCGGTGATGAACACGCCGGCCGTGGCGTCCCAGTACTCCAGGGCGTGGCGTGCCATGGTCGCGGCGGTGCCCGGCGGTTTGCCCCAGTGCTGTTGGAGGCGGGATACGACGGCCCGGTGGGCGGTATCCCAGGTTGCCGAACCGGAGGGATTGATGGCGTGTGCGATGTCGTCGAAGCAGTCGGTCAGGATGTCGGCGGTCAGCTGGGGATCGGTGTCGGGCAGGGTTTTCGCGGAACGGCGCATCTCCCATCCGCGGACACTGCTGTCGACTACTTCGGTGAGGAGACGGGCCCTGTTGCCTGCCACGGCGGCATCCGGGCGTTCCGCGATGAGCAGCGTCATGAGTGTGGCCAGAAGCGGCACGTTCCACAGGTCGGGTTCGGCGCGGCGGGATCGCTCGACGCGGCGGCGGAGGGCTTCGCGCGAGTGAGGTTGATCGGAAGAGTGGACGGCTCGCTCTGCAACGGTGTCCAGGAGGTGGTCGAGGGTGCTGCTCAGGTCGTTGGGAGGGCGGAGCTCGTAGAGGGGAAGGCCGAGGCGCCTGGCTCCTTGCTGGGAGGAGTACCGGGAGGTGACGACGACGTCGCAGTCGGCGGGCAGTTGGTTGATCAAGGTGGCGACGGCTTCTACGACGGCGTCTTGGCGCTCGTGGACTTCGTCGAGGGCGTCGAGGACGATGAGTGCTTCGCCTGCGTCGATCTGCGAGACAAGTGCTGCTGCAAGCAGGGGGCTGGAGAGTCCGACGGCGGCGTGGACCAGGTCGGCGGGCTGGAGCAGGTAGGGACCGGTCTGCGGCAGAAGTGGGACCAGGTCTTTCATCCGCAGCCACACGGGGACGGGGGCATAGGGGTGTGCGGCCCAGTGCGCGGCAAGGAGACGTGAGGCGACGGTCTTTCCCGAGCCGGGGGCTCCGACGAGGAAGAGACGGCCTTGGCGGCGGACGGTGTCCACAAGCCCGCTGCGGCCGGGGCCTTGGCCGGGAGTTTTGGCTTGGAGGTGTCCAGCGGCCCCGGGGACGGTCATCGAAGTCAGTCCGCGGCCGAGGTCGGCGAGCGGCAAGGTGTCCTGGCCGGCTGCCCAGTTTTCCCGGTACTGGGTCAGCGCCTGGTCCCTGGCCTGGAGCCGGGCGGCTCGCGTTCCTGCCTCGTCTGCGACCAGGGGCAGCATCGCGTCGGCGAGCCAGGTACGCCACTGTGTCACGTGGGATGCGGTGCGCTGCTCGGCCTGGCTACGCGCAGCTGCCTTCATGGCACGGAAGGCTGTCCGGCCATGGCCTGCGGTAACGACGGCCGCGTTCAGACAGGCCGCGCCCAGGGCCTCGTCAGGGCCGTTGTCCCGTGCGTCCAAAGCGATCACCTTCGCCGCGGCCAGGAGCTGTTCTGTGCCGGCGTGATCCAGGCCGTGCCCGGCTGCCAAGTTGCGCAATGCGTCCAGCCGCCGGACGGCGGGTGTGGTCAGCGACGCACCGCTCTGGTGAGTCGTGAGAGCCTGTGCGGTGCGGGTAAGTGGACCGTCGGTCCGGGTGACGACGAAGAGCAGTTCGTCGCCCTCGCGGCATTCCCTGGATGCGACAGCCCTGCACCACTGGTCGACGGTTGCGTTGAAGGCTGCCGGGGTGGGGGAAAGCTTGGCCTGGATGAATGCCGTCGTACCGTCAGCAAGGTCAACAACGATATCGTCGACGTGGAGATCCGCCTCCATGCGCAGTTTCACGGGCACGGCGTCGGAACGGAGCCACGGGACCCCCTCCTCCAGCAGCCCGTAGACGGCGATGAGCGCCGCAATCCCGGACCGGTGACTGGCACCTGCCTCGTTGCTCGCCCCGCCCAGAGCACCTGGTCTGGCCGTGTTCATCTGCCACCCCTCAAAGACTGCGCGTGTTCCCTTCGAGGGACCTCTGATCCGCCGTATGCACGATGCTAGGTTCTGTCGTCAAATGTCACGCCCGCATCTGGAGTGACGCGGGCGTGACGGCCGCCCCGTAAGGCCAGGTGGTGCTGTCGCAGCGGGTGGCGATGCCTCTCCGGAGGTTCGCGTCGCCTGGGGGTGGAACGTGGCCTGATGCTGACGGAGGGGCCGAAAGCTTTAGGGAACGCAGCTTCCTATTCCCACTCCCCCACCGCTGTCGACCGTGACCAGCAGCAGCCCGTTCGAGCCCCCGTCGCCTCAAGGGTGCCTTGCTCGACGTACCGGCGGCGTACGCAGGGTCGTTGAGCATGCCCAGGTGCTCCCGGATGATGAGCCTGGCAGGGACGTCAGTCGTGATGGCGAAGTCAGCCAATCTGACCGGGCCGTCCTTGCCGGTCAGCAGCTGTTCGCAGGCAAAACGGCGGCGGGCGAGTGCAGGATGTCGGCGACGATGACCTCGTTCAGCACCGGGAGGAAGGTGCGGCCGCCTCGGGCGCACGGGTTATTCCGTCCAACGGGCACCTCACTACCTCTCGAAGCCAAGGTACACAAGCCCCGCAGCGTGGCTGCTGCGGGTCCTTTAACTGGGTTCAGCCATGCGGGTGTTGCAGTGCGCGAGTGGTACGGTGTGTGCACTGCCGAGACCCCAGTGGGTGCTCGGCAGCGGGAACGGGCCTACGGGCGCTGGTCCCCTAACCGCCTCCAGCTCCCAACGCTGGCGGCGTGGACTACAGCCAGAAATCTTGCCTAAAAGATCAAGAACTAGCTTCTTCGAGATCCGCTGCGCCCCGCTAGTCCGGGGTTTGTTGGGTAGCGCATCTCGGTTTCGACTACACAGTGTGTGGTCGGGCCGAGTGCGCCTGCGCCCTGGTCCGACCGCCCGAGAAGGGTGAGGGACCGAATGGACATCTCCGGATGGGTCACCGTCGTCGGCGTGATCCTGGGCATGATCTTCTTGGCCTTCAAGAAGGCCACCCCTGTGTTGCGCGAAGCGCGCAAAGTCGTACGCGAGTACTACAACGTAAAGGTCGAAGTCGAGGCAGGACGTCGTCGCGCTCTCAGTCAGCGAGCCCCTCTCGACGAGTAGCTCGCAGGGGCGTGCGGGTGCCGCGATGCCGTCGTATCGGCGCCCGCCCCCCTGGGACGGTTCAGACTTTCAAGTCTCTCACCTACTGCTGCATGTTCGTCAGCTATGCCAGTGAGTCGCGCTTTTACGGCAGGAACGCTGCGCAGGCACTTACCGGCCCACCCACGAGGCGAGGACAGCGAGTCGCTCCGGATCCCCCCAAGACCAGTACAAGCGGAGAGCACCAGCACCTTTACGGCCGGCCGGGGCCCTCGGGGCCCGGCCGGCTCCGGGCCACTTCGTCAACACGCCTTGACTGTGAGAGTGTTCCCATGTGAAGGTGCTCGCGCACCGAATTAGTAAGCCGGACGCCGCCACCACGGGCGTGGACCCACGTGGACGCCTTCATGCAGAAGGCAGCTTGCAGTTGTTTGACCGCAACGGAGTGAGCCTATGAGCCCTCCGCAGTGCAGGTGAAGGGTCCATTGCTGTGTCTGTGTCTCTTATCGACATCCTTTCCATTTCTCCGTATGCCTTTGGTGCGGTGCTCGCGACCGTCCTCCTTGTAATCACAGTTATCTGCCTGACGTTCCTCCGTGCTCTCCGCCACAGCCTCGACGGCGTCAAGGGAGCCGATCGACCGGCCATCATTGCCGAGGTCGGTAGCGTGCTGAAGGACCTCGTTTTTTGGCGTCGGAAGTAACGCTTGCCACCCCTGCGGAAGCCGTTCGCAGGGGTGGCAAGCGTTAGGTTCTGCCGTCAAACGTCAGGCCCACATCAGGCGTGATGCGAGGACGACGGCTGCTTCGTAGGACTGGGCGGTCTGTCGCAACGGGTGGCTATGCCGCGCCGCTGCTTGAAGCGGCTGAAGCAGCGTTCCACGACGTTGCGTGCCTGTACGGCTCGCGATCGAAGGCCGGCGGGCGGCCTCCGCGGCTGCCCCGCCTGGCTCGGTTGCCGACCTGGTCAGCACGCTCGCGAGTCGTGTACGGGATGCCGTGGCGACGGAACCAGGCGCAGATCGCCTTCACGTAGTAGCCCTTGTCGCCCAGGGAGTGATCGGTCCGGACCCGGGGCCGCCCTGGCCCCCTCCGGGCACCCGGATCGCCTCCATCACCGCGACGAAGAGCTGGGCGCTCCCACGGAGTTCGGAGAGCTCAAGGAGCGGCTGGACGGGGTGATCACGGCGGCGTGGGAGGTACTGTTCCAAGGGTCGGCCTCTGGGTGACCGTCAGCCGGTTTCCCCGCCAGGACCTCACCACGACCCAGCGGACGATCAACCCGGCCCTGTCAGCGGGGCGATCATCAGTCGCACGAGCATCGCAGGGCTGAAGTCCTGGCATCTTCCGCACCCCGCATCACCACCGCGAACAGCTGCTGCATCACCAGGAGTTCAAGCGAAGCCACATCAGGCTCCGAGCCCCAGGCGAAGACGCCCGCGCTCGGCTCAAGTCCTGGCGACTGCTCCGACGGCCCGATGCTCCACCCCGGATCGGCACCGTCGTCCAGGCCGTCCACACGCTGCAGGTCTGCAGCTCTTCAGGATGAAAACGGCTCACTGTGGTCCGCGTCTCAACCTTCGAACTGGATTTCGAGGCATCGAGTCGATCATGTGAGAATCCCGAAATCGCCCATTGTGGCGAGTAGATATAGGGGGACAGGTTTTGGAGAAGAGAAAAAGACCGCTGCGTACCATCGCGGTTCAGGGCATGGTGTGGTCGATGGCCGGATTCCTTGCCATCGAAACGGGCCTGGTGTCCAGCGCACCACTCCATCGGGTGCTGCCCGCAGCGTCCGCGGAGGCCCAGCCGCAGAGTGCGGACCAGGCGGCAGGAGTCGCGCGAGCACGTGCGGCCATCCTGGGACAGCGAGTGGAGATCGAGCCGCTCCGCACCGAGTCGTCGATCACGTACGCTAATCCGGACGGCACCCTGACCGAGGAGTCGACCACCGGACCCGTCCGGGTCAAGGACGAAGCCGGCGATTGGCAGGACGTCGACACCACCCTGGTGTTCCGGGACGGCAGTGTGCAGCCCAATCAGGCCGCTGCGGAGATCCAGTTCTCCGACGGAGGGGAAGGGCCTCTGGCCGAGGTCACCGAAGGCGCCAGATCCCTCGGACTCGGTTGGGACGGTCCGCTGCCCCGTCCCGTGCTCGAGGGCAACACCGCGACGTACAAGAACGTCCAGCCGAATGCCGACCTGGTGGTCACCGCACTGCCCGAGGGCTTCTCGCACCTGCTGATCCTCAACGAGCGCCCGACGGAGCAGGTCGAGCTCCGGATCCCCGTGGCCGCCGAAGGGCTCAAGCTTCGCGAGACCGCGGACGAGCGCCTGTTGTGGGAGAGCGCAGACGGCAAGGACATCGCCGCGGCTCCGGTACCGATGATGTGGGGTGCCGACGAACGCCCTGCAGCCAACGAGCCCGAGCACGTCAGTGACGTCACAGCTTCGGTGGAGGGACCGGCCGGAGAGCAGACACTGGTCCTGAAGCCGGACTCGGGCTTCCTGAAGAATCCGGACGTCACCTACCCGGTCACGATCGACCCGACGAACACCCTGCTGGGCCCCTTGACGGACACCTGGGTCCAGGACGCGGCGTACCCCACCTCGCAGCGCGGATCCACCGAGCTCAAGGCCGGCACGTACAACGGAACCGAGCGCGCACGCTCGTATCTGAAGTTCGACACCTCACGGTTCGCCGACAAGAATGTGGTCGACGCTGACCTCCGGCTGTTCTCCCACTGGTCCTCGTCATGCTCGACGAACAACGCCGGGATCCAGGTCCGCCGCGTCACCTCGGACTGGGACCCGTCCGGGATCACCTGGTCCGCCCAGCCGGCCACGACCAGTGTGGGGGCTCCCGTCTCGAAGGTCGCCAAGGGGTACAACGCCACTTGCCCGGGCGGCCACGTGTCGTGGGACGTGGACGGCATCGTCCAGGCATGGGCGGACGGCCAGCCGAACTACGGAGTGCGCCTTGCCGCGGTCGACGAGACCGACCCGCTGACCTGGCGCCGCTACCGATCGTCGAATTACGTGGACGGCTCGCACGACTCCGCTTCGGAGCCGTCGCTGATTGTCACCTACAACTCGACGCCGGCGGTTCCCGCCAACCTGGCCGTCAACCCGCTCAGGGCGGAGGCCTCGCTGCGCACCGTCTCCTCCCTCACCCCCACGCTGCAGGCGAAGGTTGCCGACCTCGACGCGGGCTCGACCCTGACGGCGGAGTTCCAGGTCGAACCCGACCCCGCCCATACGGACACGACGTACACCTGGACAGGCAAGACCGCCCAGGCCGTGTCCGGGGCACTGGCCACGGTGCAGATCCCCACGTCCGCTGCCGTACCGGACGGTGCGCACCTGAGGATCCGCGCCCGTTCCAGTGACGGCGTCGCTTCCTCCGCATGGTCCGGCTGGCTGGCGTTCCGCGTGGATGCGAACGCAGTGCTGCCCGCGGACGTGCCCCAGCACCTCCAGTCCGGCGCGACCGACACCGCCTCGCCCCTCGTCTCCGGAGTGGTCACCTCTCCGAACGGGGGCATGGTGGAGGCCCAGTTCCGGCTCTACAACGGCGCCACCACCCAGACGCTCGGCACTCAGCTGGTTCCGAACGGTGAAAGGGCCGGCTTCCAGATCCCGGCTGAGAACCTCGCCACGGGAGGACCGTTCGCCTGGTCCATGCGCGGGTGCTACGCGGGCAAGTGCTCCGCCTGGACCGCGAACACCGCCATCGCCACGAACCCCGTGGCGCAGCCTTCCGCCTCAACCGCCGGCACCTCCGTGGTCCTCCCCTTGACCAAGGCCACGGTGTGCACCGACTCCGAGACCTGCACCGGGACGACCGGCAGCACGCTGAAGGTCGGAGCCGTGTCCGGCAAGAACTGGCGCGGCTACCTCAAGGCCGATGTCTCGGGAATCCCAGCCGGCGCCACCGTGGTGGACGCGAAGCTGCAGCTCACGGCAGTTACCACGGTTCCCGAAGTAAGCGTCCATGCCCTCAACGCCGCCTGGGCGACCTCTGAGACCGGCGCGGTCCTCGACAATGTGACCGCTCCAGGCGTGAACGTGGAAGCGACCGCACCCTGGGCAGTCGATGTCACCGGTCTGGTCATCGGCTGGACCGGCGGGGCCGACGCCAACCACGGAATCGTCCTGCGCAAGCCGGAGGGCGCACCCGCGGCCGAGGGCATCACCTTCACGGGAGCCACCCTCACCGTCAAGTACGAGGCTGCGGCGCCCCCGTCGGCACCGGTCGCCCCGCACTCGCGTCCCGGTGACGGCGGTGCGCTGGTGACTTGGGGCACGAGCAAGGACAGCGGCTACGAGGACACCGCCCTCACCTACCACGTGACGGCAGTCGACAGCACCGGTACGACCGTGGCCCAGCGCACCACGAACAGCACGGCCGCGGTGTTCACCAGCCTGGACAACGGCGCCTCCTACACCTTCGCTGTACACGCCTCCAGCCCGTACGGTTCAAGCCCCACCGTCACGACGAACGCGGTCGCGCCCCTGGCGGCGCCCCTTGCGCCCACGGTCTACCGTGACGCCGTCAACGAGTACCTGACATCGACGGCCGCACTGGTGACCGGAGCCAAAAACACCTCCGAAGAAGCAGTCGCGGGACGACCCAACGCCGCGCTGTACTCGAACCTCCTCGCAACCGAGGAGTCCTGGCTGATCGACACGCGCGACGCGCTGAGGACCAAGGACCTCGTGTACACGGGGATGACCTCGACGCTGTCCGAGGTCCTGGCCATGCCGGCCGCCGACGGCACCGTCACCCTGCGGGCCACGGTGCTGGAGAAGAAGACAGCCGCCGACATGCCGTCCGAGCCGGAGCAGAGCGAGGGGCCCTACTACTACTCCTTCTCCGCCGGCGCGAGCCCGAAGCTGCGCAGCAAGGCCAGCGCAGGCCAGGTCGAACAGCGTCTGGCCACGGACGAGAGCGCCTTCAACGCGGTCGTGTACGGAACCGTCGACAATGACGGGCCCGAACCGACCTCCCCACCCCAGCGCACGGCATACACGGCTGCCGCCCCCTCCGCCACCGATGTGCAGATCGCCCCGTTCGCCTCGATCTCCGCCAACGGCACGGCGACGTGGGCACGGAACAACTGGAACGCCCGCCACGACTACCCTCAGGACTGCACCAACTACATCTCCAAGGCGCTGCACTTCGGCGGTGGCATGCGGATGAAGGGAGTGAACAAGGACAAGAAGAACGTCGACAACTGGTACCGGACGAAGCACATGTCCCCGCCGCACTCCGGTGGCGGCACGTACTACCTCTGGTCCCACACGTGGACCGTCGCCGACAACATGGAGAGGTTCCTGTCGAGGAACAGCAGCGGGGCCGTGTACCAGGAAACGCACCAGAGGTACGCTGCGGTCGGTGACGTCGTCTTCTTCAACTGGGGCGGCAAGGGCGGCTGGGACCACGCCGGAGTCGTGACCAAGATGGCCGGAGGCAAGGCCTACGTCAGCGCCCACAACAACAACCGACTCAACCAGCGACTCGACGTCTATGTGCAGAGCCAGCGCGGCACGTGGGCCAACATCGTCCGTGTCAAGCCAAGGTGGTACTGATGCCGGGATCCACGCGCACCAGGCGGGTCGTCGCCGCGGCGCTCTCGGCCGCCCTCGCAGGAGCCGGGGCCACTTGGTGGGCCCTGGGGGAAGACGAGCCCTATTCCCTGCTCGACTCGCCGAAGGTGCAGGTGGACCTCCGGGCGGCTCCATCCTCCGACTCGGAGGGGAAGGAGGTCGCCGAAGAGGCCGAGCTCCTGATCAAGGCATACGTCCAGCGGCTGCGTATCGGCGACGCGGAGGACCTGGCCGCCCTGGGCGCGCCGTGGTTCACGGCCAAGCAGCAGGCAGCCAAGGTCCTCATCGACCAGTACGGAGGCAAGGCGGACAAGGTGGTCAAGGCGACAGTCGCCGATCCCGTCGTCCCCTACCTGGCGAGCGTCGAGCTCAAGTACGCCGACGGAACGACCCAGACCGTGCAGCTCTCCCGCGCCGATGAAGCGTGGTGGCTGCAACTGGGAAGCGGTGACCCGGTCGAGCCGTAGCCCTGACGGACCGAAACCGAGGCCCTTGCGGATCGACAAACGAGTCGACCGCAAGGGCCTCGGCCATGTCCGAATGGACAGCGGATTATGCGAGCACGACCCGGGCCGGGGCGATCCCTTCCACCAGACCGTGTTTGAAATCTGCCGTGTCCCGTTACTGAGCCTTTTACATCCTGAATAGTTGCAGGTCAGGAGAGTGTGGATGGCTTGGACGATGGTGCCGATGCGTCGGGTGGAGCATCGGGCCCGGCGGAGGAGGATCCGCCAGGACTTCAACCGCGCGAAGGCCCGTTCGCCGGGTGCTCTCAGCCGTGCGTGGTCGCGGTTGAACTGCTGGTAGCGCTCGGGGTGTTCGCGGTGGCTCTTGTACGGGGTGCGGGCGGTGGCGCCGGCACCCTGGTAAGCGCGGTCGGCCAGGACGAGGATCTGCCGGGTGAGGCAGGCCTGGACGATGCCGTGGGATCGGGCTGCGGTCAGATCGTGGGTGCGTCCCGGTGTCGCGCGGGATACCACAGTGGTGTGCCGTCGGGCGGGCGATGACCTGCACGTTCATGCCATGTCGGCGGTGCTTCATCGAGTAGTACGGCTCGTCCGCACGGATGCGGTCGATGGGGATCAGGGTGCCGTCAGCGGGCTGGCCAGCGGCAGGTCGCTCACTGCGGCCAGAACGGCCGCGTGCAGAGGGAACGCTCATCAGCCCTCCTTCGTAACTCCCCAGGCTGTACCCGACTCGAACCTTGCCACAAGACCTCAGCGATCTCCTGCAGAACACCCGGCGTCCCGCAGCCGGCCCGGGGGTGAGGTCGGCAGCACGGGCGAGGAAAGGGGTCAGACGGCCACCAAGCCGGTGTGGTGGGGAACCTGGCATCACTGTGGCGGAGCCGGAGGGGCGGCGAGTGCCTGTGTTCGGTGTTCTGGGGTTCAGAGCCACTCGGGAAGTTCGGCCCGAAGGCTGCACCAGGAACGCATACGAGACAGTTCGGCTGTTGCCCGGGCTGACGTCTTCCCGAGGCGCTTGTACCGGATGACTCCAGTGAGTGCCCAGGCGAGCTCGTCATCGCCTGCGAACTTTGCCAGGTCCCGGAAGCTGCGCAGGCGGGTGATGGCTTCTGCGGGTGCCTGGTGCATGGTTTGCTCGGCTTGCAGGGCGGTCCATCGGCGCAAGTGGTGGGTGGAGAGGACGGGGGTGTTGTCGTATGTCCATGCGAGCTGGGCTCGGAGGTAGGCCATCATTTTCGCCTCGCTGTCCTGGGGTGCTGTCGCGACTTCGTGCCAGGGAGCGAGGGGGCCGGTCAGTGTGTGGACCTCGTCTCTCTGGTGCACGGTGAAGCTGAGCTCGTCCACGTGGGCTGGCAGGTAGGGGCGGATGAGGGCCAGGTGAGTGGTGAGCGCGGGAGTGGTTCCTGTCCGGGCTTCCACCTTCCAGTGCCTCTCCCCTGGTGTGACGGCGATGTCCTGGTAGCCGCAGTTCCCCAGCATCACGGTGATCATTTGCTCGGGGGTGAGGCCCAGTGCGGACCAGAGGTCTTCGGTGGCAAAGTTGGTGAACCCGAGCTCGCCCATGGCCTGCCACAGCGCCAGCTGGCAGGCGTGGATGCTTTCGTAGCCCTGGAAGACTCCGTCGATGACGTCGCGCCACGTCACGGTGCGGGTGGTTTTCTTCCGCTCAATGACCACACCGGTGTCGTCGTAGTGGGCCAGGGCGTGGGCGCGGCCGGTGCGCAGGTCGTTGTCCAGCCCGTCGAGGAGGCCGTGCAGGGCTGGTTCCTGTTGCGCTGCGGTGATGAGTTCGGTGGCGTTCTTGTGCCGGAGGTTCGTGTAGGCGGCCGTTTTGCGGCCACAGGCCAGCAGGAGGGCGGAGGCGATGACCTGGCCTGGTCCTTCGACCTGGGCCATGGCGATGCCGAGCAGGGCTCGGCCGGCCTGCCGGGAGTGGGTGGCGTGGTCGACGGCGTGGACTGCTTCCATCGAGCCGTCGAAGAGCTCGTGGAGGGCGCGCTTGAAGTCGCTTTCGAAGACCGGTTCTTGTGCCAGCGTCCGCAAGACCTCGGGGTTGGAGCGGAACACGTCATAGGCAAGGCGCATGACCTCACGGAAGCGCTCTGGGTCGAAGATGCTCCGGGCCAGGACCTGCCCGATGGCAAACATGACTCCAGAGCCGTCGACGCCTCGTGAGCCGGTGACGCCCTGGAGCTGGTCCCGGGCTGCTGCGTCCAGGGCCAGCAGATCGGGCACCTGGTAGGTACGCAGCGCGCGGGCCAGGAGGATCGTCTGGATCCGCGCGGTGTCCCGCTCGGCGGACAGCAGGTGCGCTCCGTCGGCCGTCGTGTTGGCTGCCTCGATGAGTTCTGCGGCGCGGTCGTGGTGGCTTTGGGCCTGTATCCCGTGTTTCTGTGCTTCCAGGGGGGTGGAGGCCAGGAGCGCGGCGAGGTAGG
The DNA here is from genome assembly GCF_042873895.1 of Streptomyces sp. NPDC004435. Taxonomy (NCBI): domain Bacteria; kingdom Bacillati; phylum Actinomycetota; class Actinomycetes; order Kitasatosporales; family Streptomycetaceae; genus Streptomyces; species Streptomyces sp. NPDC004435. The sequence goes on from NZ_JBIAMB010000016.1 coordinate 232,201, forward strand.
CGTCGATCATCGAGGTCAGCTCGGCGACAAGCTCACGCAGGGTGGTGAGCAGTACTTTCAGTGGGCGTCTGGCGTCGGTGTTGTGCACCATGGCGCGCAGTTCGGTGAACTCGGCGACGCGGGCCTTGAGGTCTGCCGCTCCATGCTCGGTGGCCTGTGCTGTTTCTGCTACTGCCGTAAAGAAGCCGCTGCACCATGTGGCAAGGCGCTTGAAGAGGGCAGCATGCAGGGTCTCGGGGACTCCGAGTGGGCCGTTGGGCAGCGGAGGGACGGGCTGCGCCAGCAGCTTCCGCGCCTGGGCGGCGGCTTCGCGGCGGGCACGGCCGGCCGTGTCGACCTCCCACGGCTGGGGACGGTGGCCACAGTCCGGGCAGTCGACGCCCCGGATGCGGCTGATGCCGCATCCCTGGCAGCTGATCTGCGAGTAGGACAGCTTGAAGGCGTATGAGGTCATGGAGCGGGATCATTTCTGTCTGTGCGCATACTGTCGGCGTCTGATGGGTTCATCGTCTGCAGCGTCAGTTCGAGACCTCTTCGATGGTGCCGAGGATGAGGCCGGGGAGAGAGCCGATGGCGCGCTCAGCACACTTTCGATGGGAACGGCGTGAGGGCTGGTGTCAACGCTGATGAGTCCGGCCCAGGTGGCGGGTTCATAGCGGGCCAGCATGGAAAGCGTGTACACCACCGACCACCAGGCCATCAAAAAGTGGGGTGCGCGGCCTTCTTGCGAGAGTGACGGCACGAAGTAGCGCGCCGGACCGTGACCGCAAGTGAGGCGTCGCATATGTGACGGCCCGTCCCCGGAGGGTGCGTGGCCTTGGAGCGGGGGCCAGCTCACCTCGATTTCCCCGCCACCGTTGCGGTAACGGGTGAAGCTCGGCGGCCCGTCAGGGTCAAGGTGTCCGCGGTCGTACTCGCGGTTTCGGTCAAGGCCCGGGTATCTCGCGAAGAAGGCGCTTAGTGTTTCCGTGCTGCCGTCGTGGATGGCCCAGTCCGGGATGTCGCAGACGGATGCCTGCATGCCAGAGTCGGGGTCGTCGTGCATGCTGAGCTCGTCCATGTGCAGAGCGGGATGACGGTCCCGTCCGGTGAGCGGGTACTTGAGGTTGACCGGCAGCATGTCCCAGACGTCCTCGAGGCGCACCGGGTCGGTCTTGCCCCAGACCGGTGATTCAAGGAGTTGGCTCAGGCGGACGAAGCTGCCCCGTGATGTGGCGGGGTCGGTGCGGATCTCGATGTCGGCGAAGGGCTTGTCATAGCCGCTCGCTTTGATGCCATGGCCCTCGAGCCGCCAGTCCTCGCTCTTGAGGTCGACCGCTGCGGCGGCGATGGCGCGGCCGGCCTGGCTCAGGCCGTAGAAGACCTGCAGGGGCCGAGTGGCCGGGCCCACCACGGCAGCCGCGCGAAACATCTGCTCTGCTTGTTCCAGTGCCGCTACGTACGTCTTCCGGCGTTGCCCGCTGCTGGCCTTCCCGGGCGGGTCGGCCCGGCTCGCACCCAGCTTCTCCCATGCCTCGTCAGGCTCCGCCTTCATGTACATGCGCTGACGCTACCTCGCAGCTGTGACATCGGTCAGTGCGGTGTCCGGCGTCCTGGGCGTGATCGGTCGATGGCCCGGCCTGTGGTGTCCGGTAGCGATGAGACCCCCGAAACGCGAGAGGTGTTCGCCGGGGTTTCGTCGGTCATGCGGGATGTGGCGTTCGGTGGCCACCACGGCGGAAAGCCCTGCTTCGATGGGTTGGTTGAAGTCAAGTGTTGCGCTGGGCCGGCCTGCGTGCGGTGCAGTCGAGCACGAAGGCACGGATGTCCAGATCACGGGTTTGGCTGAGCTGATCGGCTTGGGTGTTGTAGGTCTCCCCCAGTGCTTGTGGTGTCTGCCCTGCGGCAGGTGGCTTGCGCTCGGCAGCCGTCCACTGGTCGTTGGGGAAATAGGCGATCAGGTAGAGGCCGTGGCGGGTGTTCAGCGTGGGGAGGTAGTCGTCGACAAGTTGGTTCTCCATCGCGGTCTTGAGATGGGGGTGCCAGTTCCCCTTCACCTCGATGGCCGCCTGGGCGAGGGGTGCGTCGGGCAGGCGGGGTGCGTGGGCGGGGTCGGCCTGGGCGGGGGCCTGCAGGAGGAGATCGATGCGGTCGCCGGCGCCTTTGCTGTTGCGGTTGATCTGCACCTCACGGTCGATGAGGATGCCGCTCTGAGCAAGGCTTTGCCTCAGACTGTAGGCGAGGTAGTCGGAGATCAGGTTTTCGTCTTTGGGGAACCAGAGCCGTTGCTTGCTTCTCTTGCCGCCGGGCAGGGTTTCCAGCTCGGTTTCGTTCCAGAATATCGTTGCGGGCAGTGTTCCCTGCGTGAGGTCGTGCTGGATGTTCTTCAACAGGGAGACAACCAGGTCCAGCAGGTCGGCGCCGTCCTTGATCAGTCGTCGACGGGGGTCTTGGACCAGTGCTCTGAGTTCGGCCGCATTGGGCCGGCCCCATGATTGCTCTCGATAGGTGCGCTGCGCTTCGTGCATCAGTCTCTGGACGATGCTGACATCGGGCCATTCTTTGTGCAGTTCGCGCAGGAGGCGGACAGCCTCGGCCGTTCCCCGGGAGGACAGGTGGTCGAGTACTGCGTCCCGGCGTTCTGTTCCACTGCCGTGTGATCGCGGACCGGTGGCGGAAGCGTTGGTGGGCGGGTAGGCGTTGAGGAGGATGGCAGCGAGTTCGCCCACAGCTTGGGTGGGCAGTTTCGCAACCCAGGGCGCTGTGCTGTGGGTGTGCAGGATGCGGGCGGTAGCGCTGTCCACGAGGCCGGGATCGCTGCGCAGTCGCTGGTGGGCTGTCGGCCAGATCTCCGTGGGTGTCTCCGTGAGGAAAATGCTTAGGTAGACGGCATCGAGGCGAGCGTCGCGTGTGGGGCTGGAGGTGGCCAGGGGCTCGCCGAAGCGAGTCAGAACGCCCCGGCGGGTATCAGGTGTCGCGTGCTTCAGCAACCGGGACAGCAGGGAAGCCAGGGCGTTGTGCCCTTCGGGTCCTGTGACGGGGTGAGGGGCATTCTGGTGCGCCTGCTGGGTGAGATCTGTCAGGAGGTTCACCAACGCTGCCTCGAGCGCCGGCGTCCAGATGCTTTCCGCCAGGTCGATCGCGACAAAGTGCCGTTGCTCCTCGTAGGAGGTGCGGGCGAGGGTCAGGTAGGTGCTCGTGAGCTCGTCAGAAGCGTGCGGGAGGGCTCGTTCCAGCAGCCGTGCGCGGGGCAGGGTGTTTCTGGCGGTGTTGTCTTCGGAGGGAAAGGCCAGCAGGGTGGGGGCCCAGGCCCGCCAGTGCGCGGGGGGAATGGCGGCTGATTCTACGTCGCTGTCGAGCAGGAGGGTAAAGGCGAGCACCGCCGCCCAGGGGCGCCAGGGAATGCCGGGCGTACCGATCCAGTTGTCGTCGGCCGGCAGGGACTCAGCGGCGAAACGGCGTGCTGCCTCACGCAGGCGGGGCTCGTGATCGGCGGGGAGGATGCTGGTGCCGGGTGCGTCGAGGAGATTTCCCGGGAGCTGCGAGGCGAGCTGCCCTGTGTCTGGGTTGTGCAGGAGGTAGCGACACAGGGACACGAAACTAGCGGCATCGCCGGTCTCCGCTTGTGTGAGGCAATCGCAGGTTGCAGTCACGTATTCGGCGAAGCCTTCCCACTCACGAGGGCCCGGGCGGCGCCTGGCCATCCTGTTCCTGGAGCGGTCGGCTGCATCCCCGTCGATCGGCACGGCGTCGAACGAACTGGCGAACACCTCCTTCCATACTCTGGTCTCGTGCGTGGCCCATGCGGTCTCCTGGCCGGCTTCTGTGGCGGAGGCGAGACTCCATACGAAGCACAGGGCGGGCCACACGTGCGCGGCCTTCGCGTCCGTCAGGCCTCCTTCCAGCTCGATGAGCCAGGAAAGATCATCGGCGTCGAGGAGGCTGCTGCGGCCCTCGTGCGGCCCCTTTCCGTCGGACACTCGGCCAGCGCCAGAGGCCCGCGAGCCGTGCCTGCGGGGCTCTTGCCATCCCTCGGCCAGAAGATAGGCGTCCTCGGAGTCCGCAGCAATGTCGATGAGCTGAGCGACGAGGGCGCGACGCAGATGCTGTGCCTGTGCGTGTGCCCTGCCGTCGCCTGGTGACGTGCATAGGGGTGCCGGGACCTCCAAGCGGGGATAGGTGCGCAGGTACGGGTGCAGCCATGCCGCCAGTGCGGGAAGGTGCTGCTCTGCAGATGGACCCGTCAGTGCGCGGTCCGCAAGCGCTTGGGCCATCTCTTCCGCGTTGGACCATGCGCTCCAGTGGGTGCTGAAGGGAATCTGGTTTCCTGTGGCCCAGTCCAGGAACGGAGCGATCTCACCCTCGCTTAGAGTGAGCGGCAGTTCTCGGCAGAAGCGCGTGTAGAGGCTCATGGAGGTCTGCGGGGGTGTGAGGGCTGCGAGAAGCTCGGCAGTCCCCAGCCAGGGCCGGCACCCTTCCAGAACGGCCCCGCGGAGAGAGTCATTGGGGTCGCGCTCGGGATGCTGAGCGAGTTCTGCCAGCAGTGGCGTGAGTGCTGAGGCTGCGGCCTCGCGGTCCAGTCTGTCGGCAACATGGACGGCATCGAGGCGCAGGATGTACGCCTGTCTCTCGTCGAGGGCGATGCTCGTCACGGCGCCGAGCAGCTCAGTCAGGTTGTTCGTTGCGATCAAGGTCAGGGCAAACTGGACTTCCTCGTCCGATGGCTGGCTGGGGTCACGTGTCGCAGCGTCAAGAACATGTCGTAGCTGGGCAGCCAGGCCGGGATGGCTGAGACTCGAAGCCTTCCACCAGGGCCCATGGCGGGATGACTTCTGCCTGATCTGCTCCAGCAAGCCGTCGACCATCGCCTCTCGACAGTGCTCATCGTCGATGTAGGAGCTGTAGGAGGCGATGGCTTCGGGATCGGCCCTGATCAGCCAGGGTCCGTGTTCGGGTCTTAGGGCGATGAGCCAGGCGGCCAGCTCGTGCAGATCCCCTGGGATGCCTGGCTCGCCGATTTCGCCTTGGTGAAGGAGGAGTGCGCGGAGTTGCTCTTCAGGCAGGCCATGGTTTACGAGGTAGCGGGCGGCTAGGTAGGAGGCGATGGATGCATGGGCGGCCCCTGCCGCTTCGGGGCCGTGGCTGGCGAACAGGGGGCTGTTCAGGACGCTCTCGATGATCGGGCGCTCGATGACGAAGCTTCCCTGGGGTGTGCCCTCCTCGGCCCCTAGAAACGTGTCGATGGGCAAAAGGTTGGTGCCAGGGGCTTTCTGGCGTCGTGTGCTGACGCCGGATGCACCGGTGAGGAGGCAGTAGCAGGCGAGGCGGGCAGCTGTGGCGAACCTCTGCTCCTGAGTTCCCTCAAGGTCAACCGGGTCCCGGTCTTCCCCCTGACTCATGAGTGCGTGTGGGAGTGCAAGGGCGTACAGGGCTGTGCGGCTGGTGGGTAGCGTCTGGTCGGCGGCGAACATGTCCAGGAGCAACTGGAGGGTCAGCGGGGTTCGGGCGAGTGCCTGGGCATCGGCTTCGGTGACCGCCTGGAGGAAACGGGCACCGTTGAGGTCTCGGGCCGTAGCCGCCGTGATCAGGTCAGAGCGACGCAGTGGTGCGAGGGTGTAGGTGCGGGCGTCTGTAATACCGAAAGCCTCGGCAGCTGCCTGCCGCAGGATGTCGTTGTAGGCCATCCCGCGGCAGGCGATGAGAACCTGCAGTGGGGAGCAGTCGTACTGGGCAGCGACGTCGGTGAACCAGCCGGCGATCTCTTTTGCTGTGGCCTGGCATTCGTCGACTCCGTCGAGAACCAGGAGAAATGGTTTCGGCTGCTCGATGCCGGTGGCTGGGGCTGATAGCGCCGATGTAGAGGGATCGAGTCTGTCAAGGACAGGCCGGGCCTTGCGGACCAGGTCGTCGAACCGGGAGACCTGTCCGAGATCGACTCGTCCGGACGCTTCCCAACGTACAGCGGAACTCCCCGGACCGAGGGCTGTGGTCAGCGCGTGCGACTTGCCGATGCCGGCCTCGCCCAGAAGCACTGCAGAGTGGGCGCAGGCCTCGCTGAGGGGAACAACATCGCCCCGTCCCCCGCCAGTGAAGCCCCACGTCTCGGGGTCCAGCAGGAATCCTTCCTCGTCGACGGGCACGGCATCATTCGCCGGAACGCAGAACCTTGCCAGGCGCACACGACCCCCTCCACCAGAGATCAGCCGAATCTATCCCAGCCCAGCCGAGTACGTCGGTAGCGCTGGAGGCGCCTGTGTCTGTTCTGTCTTCACTCTCTGCTGGGCTGCTATCGGCGGGACGAAGCTCGCTTTGGCCGACGGTCGCGGTGCGGGCGGACCTGGGTTTCCTGCCCTGGGCGAGGCCCACTACAGGCGGCAGGCCCTCACCCTCATGCGGTCATGCTCCCCAAGCCCGCGGCCTTGAAGCGCTGACGCTGCGGGGTGTGGAGGCGGCGTGCCATGGAGGTGAGATGTCTCCTCTCCTCCCCCGCCGGACCCGGCTGACTGTGGATGTGGCCAGGAGGGACAATACGGGGATGCGATCTGTGCCGAGCCCACTCTTCATCAACCTGCTGAGCCGGCTGGACGCGGATCCGGCCAGTGCCGTCGTGGTGTCACTGGCCGCAGTGCGCTCGCAGGGCGGTACGTGGAGCCTGAGCCAAGGCAGTGTCCTGCTCGGTCCCGCGCGGATGGCGGCCTTGTCCTGGCTGGAGTGGCGGGCCGAGAACGGTGAGCGGTGGGCTCAGGAGCATCAACGGCGTCTGACCGAAGCCGGTATGGATCTGAGCCGGTACAGCAGCTTCGCCGATGTCGAGGGCGATTGGCTGCTGGCGCGCTTCGCACTGGACGGGCCCGGCAGCCCGGCCGAGCGGGCCGGGCGGTGGATGGAGCAACTGACAGGTCCGGGAGTAACAGTCACTGAGCTCTTTCAGAGTGGCCACTGATCGAGTGACCCAGACCGAGTCAGGATGAGGACCGCAACGCACAGGGCTCCCGCGCCGTTGAGGGAGGTGTTCGAAGTCTCAACCCATCGGCACAGGAGCCCTATTGGTTCCCCATCCTGCCGCACTCGACCTGCCTCATGCTCTCGTCGAGTGGGTATCCATGCTCATCGTCACCCGTGAGGGTGACCGCCGCTGCAAGCTTCCGCCCCACCAGCGTGCCCTCGTCGGCCTGGTCTACCTCCGCCGGCACGACACGCTCGCGCAGATCGCCGTCGGCTTCGGTATATCCGTCGGCACCGCCCACGCCTACGTCACAGCCGTCGTCCAGCACCTGTCCGGTCGGGCACCCGGCCTGCTGCGGGCTCTGCGCGAGGCCGATCCTGATCATGTCCTGCTCGACGGGACGCTCGCCGAGTGCGACCGGGTCGGCGACAGCCGGGCCGACTTCTCCCAGAAGCACCGCCGTCACGGCGTGAA